>JBAIYS010000008.1 GCA_036763105.1 Peptococcaceae bacterium 1198_IL3148
ATTTGCTATCCAAATAGTTTAGTAAAGTAATTACCATACAAGAATGGCAAAAACTCCATTTCAAACGCTAATATGAATTGAAAAATTATTCTAAATCCTACCAGATAAACAACTAGAGCAGTTAATACAATAATTACGCCAATGATAACTTGCAAACCCTTTACCATAGCAGCGGGAAAACTCATATTATCCCCACCTTTAAGTCCGTATTAACTACACACTAACCAAATTTAACTATAACCTAGTAACAGTATTTTTGTTTTGCCCCCTTTCCCATAAATGGTTTTCCTTACCAATAGTTTAACATATATCCTATTATTTGAAAATTCCTTTCGGCTTTTTATACTGTAGATTTTTTCTCTTAAACATATACCGACATTAACGGGAAAGTTAAAAAGGATAGCAAGCATGCCATCCTCTAAAAATACTACTCAAGAAGAGAATTCCTCATAAAACACAATTTCATTTATTGGCTTACGGGCTTTATCATGCCTATCGGGTGCTGCCGCATTTTCAGCACTGTAACCAACTGCTAAAATATTGATCGGTTCAATGTGTTTAGGAATATTGAATTCTGCCCGTAATTGGTCTGGATTGAAATAGCCGATCCAAACGGTTCCTAAGCCCAGTTCGGTGGCCTGCAACATCATATGATCTGTAACAATAGCGGCATCGGTATCCACAGTGGTTTTTCCATCGATAGGTCTTTTCCATGCCTTGTTGTGGTCTGAGCATACAATTAAGGCCAACGGGGCACCGTAAATTTTTACACCAGCATTCTTCAGTTTTTCTAATCCTGTCTTCTCTTTAACAACAATTATCCGCTGTGGCTGAAAATTTACCGCTGTGGGAGCAACTCTGCCTGCTTCAAGAATTTGAGCTAATTTTTCATTCTCTACCTGCCTGGCCTGATATTTGCGTACAGCAAATCTTTTTTTAGCCAATTCTAAAAAATTCATTTTACCACCCTTTCCATATACTTTTAAATTACTAATCTGATGCTATTTAAACTGATCATCAATGTCTCTTTCGCCATACATAACACGGATAACATTAACTGTATTGTTCACGGTTTTCGGAATATAAAACACAATAAAATTATCTACTGGCATCTGTCTAAATCCTCTGCTGAACCAAGGTTCTTTTTTAAACATACAAAACCGCTCCGGCATTTCAACCAAACCCAGTATACCTTTTTCAATCCTCTCTAATTGTCCTGCTGCTATATCAGGCTCAAGCAGAGTAAATGCAATATATTCATAGATATTTCTCAAATCTGCGTCTGCCTGTTCTGTCAAATTTATCTTGTATTTCATATGCCATAATCCTTACGGATGTCTAAAAATGCTTTCTCTGCAGGTTTTGTATTCCTTCTCACCAAATCAGCAAACCCTTTTTCCAACTCCTTATTCAGTTCAGATTCAACTAAACCAGAAACCCCCACAGGTTTTGTGGCAGGAAGCTTGACATCAAAAGGAATTCCTCTCTGCATAACAACCTGTTTTAAAAATATATTCACCGCATTTGACATTGGAATACCTAATTGTTCCAACACAGTTTCTGCTTGCTCCTTAAGCCCCGGCTCAAGCCTTACATATATATTTGTGGTCTTTACCATAACAATCACTCCCCTATGGAATAATAGCATAACATTGTATATACAAAGGCAATACATCTAACTAGAGTAAACCGCTGGGAAACTTAATTATTTATCAAAACCAATGGGCTATCTGCAAACAAATCTATTCCTTCTTACTTTTCAAATCTGAGTCGTTTTGTAATGTATAATAGAATTATAGGTGGGAATACTTATAATCTAATTAAATAGCTCGTGTGCCTCGACCTACAGAGGTTTTATGAAAAGCCCTTAAACTGCTGCGAACAGTTTAGGGCTTTTAACGTAACCGCTTAATATAAAGGATAGTTGTCATAGACCTCTCCCAAAGTGAGTACTGACAACCCTTATGCGAAATCTATTTTTCGCACATGCTAATACCGACCTAATTACCGCAATAAAGGCTTTGCTACATTGACAGAAGCTGGATACTATCATTTGCAAAGTGGTACAATCAAGAACACCGACACAGTGGTTTTAATTTCCTAACCCAAATCAAAGCGCATAACGGCCTATCAGAGCAAATTCTGGAGCACAGAAAGCAAGTTTATGAGGAAGCTAAATCAAAGCATCCAGAAAGATGGTCAGGTTCAACTAGGACTAGAAAACTGTCTGGCTAAATCCTACTAGCAAAGATGAATCAGAAACTAAGAAAGAATCATTAGCTTAATTAGCTATATTTTTGTAAATTCACGACAAATAACTTGACAAACACTGTATATCAACTTTTCTAAGACTTAATACATTTTAATAAATACTCTGCGTATAATAAGTCACTTATATTATCAATGTCAACTGATCTTTCTACAGGCATAACATATGATTGCAAAGGGTAAGTAAAGTAGGATTTCTCTTTTTTAAAACTTTCTATATTAACTATAGTGATTGCTCCATTTACTCTATAGGACTTTGGCAGTTCTTGACTTTTCAGTTTTATATATTGTTCATAGTTTGGTTTTAAAGTACCATCCTCATTTAACCGCATAGAGCGATATGGTGAATGCTCAAATTCACAAACACTCATTAAAAAGTTTTCTTTACTACTTAAAAACTTTTCATAAGCATTTTTAATATCATCTTTATTTCTTAATGGAGATGTTGGCAATAGGATTATCAAAGTGTCATATACTTTCCCTTGTTGCCCTAAATAGTCAAGCATATGAAGACATACATCTACTACACCTGCAGGGTCTTTTGATAAATATTCTGGTCGCAAATAGGGAACCGATGCACCATATTTTTGAGAAACTTCTTTTATCTCTTCATCTTCTGTAGATACATAAATATCATTAAACAAATCGCTTTCTTTTGCGGCCTCTATTGTATATGCTATTAAAGGCTTGCCCAACAAAGGATAAACATTCTTTCTAGGAAATCTAGTTGATCCTCCTTTGCCAGGAATAATACATACTACTTTTTCTGTCATTTAAGATCTTCCCATCTTAGTAAATCTCCAGGTTTTAAAGTTTTGTTTAAAGTCTTACCTTCAGCATATAACCATTCATCGGGCGCTATTCCAAAGCCCGGGCGTCTGAAGTCGATATCAGCTAATGTTATCGCGGTTCCAGCTTCTAGCTCTTTTTTTAAGTAGGCACTCCTTCTAGCTATTTTACGACTTTCTTTGACTTCTAATGGAATAACTCTTCTTGTTTGGCCTAAAGCTTTCTCTAATTTTTTTATACTTTTAACAAAACTTATAGCATTTTCCCGTTCAAGAGAAAACATATGCTCACAGCTTCTAGTTGTTCGGTCTAAGGTTATTGTCTTTTCAATTAAGTTTACACCCAAAGCTACAGCAGCTATATCAATTTCCCAACCTGGTGAATGATCAGAAAAAGCTATTCCATATTTAGGAAACATTTGTTTTAAAAGTGGTATCATATTTAAGTGAATACTTTCTAACACCGCCGGATACCCAGTTGGGCATAAGTGAATTATTATATTTTGATTATTATGTCTTTCCACAAGAGTTATCAAACGTTCTATTTCCCATATATCAGCACTACCAGTATCCACTTGAATATTTACATTCTTTTTAGCAATGTGTTCTATTAACTGTACATAATTTATATCAGCTGATGCTAATTTTATTGAACTTACTTCCAATTCATCTACAAGGAAATCAACCTCTTCTGGAAACATTGCTGTAGAAAAGAACTCTATCTCCTTCTTTTGACAATAAAGTTTTAATTCTTTCCACTGCGCTTTTGATAACTCTCTTCTTTTTAGAATTTTATATAATGATTCTTCTACTTTTTCTACTTTAGTTTCATCAGTTTTATCTAATAATATATTATAGGAAAAATTTATTTCTTTATCAGCCATTAATCTATCTACATCCATCATTTGAAACTTTATGGCATCTGCTCCAGCATCTTTTGCAATATCTACTAATTTTTTAGCACTTTCTATACCTTCATGAGTTGGTCCGGCTTCTAAAACAATAAATACAGGGTTGCCTCTGCCAATAGTTCTTTTTCCTATCGTAACCACTTTTCTACCCCTACCTCTTTTAAATAGTTAATTACATATTCTCCCTATCTGCATACTTAAATATATCAAGTAGCCATAAACTATCTCATAAACAAATTTTTAAATGTAATAAATCATTTAATTCAGTATTTGTCATATTTACTTAGTCTCTGGTAACTGCTTAATTTTTTTGTATCAAACCTATAAGTAGATGTCATTTAAACTCAAAAAAGAATTCCTCGAATATACTTAAATTATCATATCCCATTCTAATGCAGCACCTTTTTTAGCGTCTTTTTTAATTTTCTTCCCAAGTATCAAATCATAATATTTAGGAGGCAGACCATAACCTGGGCGCACCACTCTTACATTTTCTTTAGTTAGAGTATCGCCTGCTTTTATATCTCTTGAAATATAAATTGATCGCCTGAATTTTAATGAAGCCTTTTCTTTATCTGTTGGACCATAACAGATATTACCCATGGCCTGCCACGCACGTTCTGTCTCTACAACCAAGGACTTCATTTCAGCCGGTTCCATAGAAAAAGCAGCATCCACACCGCCTTCAGCCCGTGATAGCGTAAAATGTTTCTCTATTACTGTTGCCCCCAATGCGACACTAGCTACTGCAACCCCAATACCTAATGTATGGTCAGATAACCCTACTTGTACGCCAAATAAATCCCGCATATGCGGAATGGTAAGTAGATTAGTGCTGTCCGGTGTTGCAGGATAGGTACTAGTACACCTAAGTAAAATTATATCCTCGCAGCCAACGTCCCTGGCTACATGTATCGTTTCATCAAGTTCAGCAACTGTAGCCATACCAGTAGAAATAATTATCGGTTTGCCTGTCGCTGCCACCCTACGTATTAGTGGAATGTCTGTATTTTCAAAAGAAGCTATTTTATAGCATGGAACATCCAAGGATTCTAAAAAGTCCACTGCAGTTTCATCAAAGGGAGTACTAAAACAAATCAATCCCAATTCTTTGCATTTATCAAATATAGGTTTATGCCATTCCCAAGGTGTATAAGCCTGTTGATAAAGCTTGTAAAGTGAATTATTTTTCCATAGACTTTGAGGATCATTTATATAGAAATCGTCACTATCTACATTTAATGTAATGGTATCTGGTGTATATGTCTGTAATTTAAGAGCATGTGCACCTGATTTTGCAACAGCATCGACAATTTCTAAAGCTCGTTCTAAAGATTGATTATGATTTCCAGACATTTCTGCAATTATAAAAGGTGGGTAATTAAAACCTAATTTTTTGTTTGCAATGGTAATAATATTATTCAACCGTATCTCCTCATTTCTTTAAAGCCTTACCAATAAGTTTAGATACTGGTGTATCCCATCCTTGGGTCATCAGGTACTGATAATTATAACGGTCTCTTAGGTAATGAAATGTTCCCCCTTCAGGCTGTGGCATAGATTTTTGTTTGCCACTTCTAATTTGAGGCCATACTTTAATAAATAAACCCTCTATTACGTGTGACAATCTTTCATAACTTGTACGCAATGTATCATTTGGTAGATAACCTACCTCTTGCTGTACAAGAATGTCACCGGCATCAATTTTATAATCCATATAATGTATAGTTACACCTTTTGGCGTATCCTCTAAAAAGCTCCATAGATTGGGATCAGCACCCTTATTCCAAGGTAATAGAGATATATGAAGATTAATTGCCTTCTTAGGAAACATCTCTATAATTTCTCTGCTTATTCGGAAGCGATAACCATAACTAATAATATAATCTACGCCATTTAAATATACACTTTCATTGTCTAACGGTTTTTCTGTATTGATTATCTCATCCCCAAACGAAGATAAATAATTTATAATATTTTTACGTTTAGGCCCTAAAAGCAAAATTTTCATTGGTATCTTATTCTCCTAATACTAGCATAGTATTATTGACCCTTTGTACACCCTTTCCATCAACTAGATAGAGTGCCTTTTCTCTCATATCTGAAAGTATATTAGGCGAGCTTATTATATTCTTTAAATAGTTATATATTTTTTTTGATTTCACATTCTTTGATCTACCTAAATAAAACCCCAGACCTTCATCATCTATTGTTTGAGCTATTAATTCCTGATTTGAAGCAACAGCAATAATTAAAGCAGGCAATCCTAAAGAACAACGTTCCCATGTTGAACTACCTCCAGCACCTATTGATAAATCTGCTTGTTCCATTAATTTAGCCATGTTTTCAATTTGACAGTAATAATTCACGTTGGACATATTACAACAAATTCTTCTAACCTCGTCCTTGTAGAGGTTAGAACTTCCAACGACCACATCATATATAATATCTTTATTTTTTAATAAGTTAATAGCTTCTATTGCTTTTAGTGTGTCATTAGTAGGATCACTCCCACCGAAGAAGACCAGTATTCTTTTTACATAACCGTTACGTTTTTTTAAATGTTTCCTAACTTCATAAAATTCTTTTCTCAGTAGTGCATATTTGGGTCCTAGCAATGTATAACAATGCTTAGGCACTAAATCACTATAACGGTCATGCATATTCGTGTAATAGTTTTGATCCAGCAGTAAGTCGCAATCGTGCGCCCTATCAGCCAAATCATCAATAACCATTATTTTTTTTACATAGGGACGTAATGCTTTTTCCCATTGTTTACCTATAGCATAATGGTCAACAATTAACCATTCAATACTCTTAGTGTTTTTTTTAATAATATTTAAAGTTTGTTCTGCATCAGTTCTCCAATTAACATACAGCCAGTTTTTTTGATTATGCACTATATCCATTTCATTGTATTTGACGTCATAACCATTTTCATTAACAGGAAAAGGTAATAAATACACTTTATAACCCTTATCTCTAATCATACGCGAAATATTACCAGGTAAGTCGCGACAAATAAAGCTAACTCCAGCACCTTGATAACGTAATTCCTCCGCTAATGTTAAACACCTCATTAGATGACCCGTTCCAATTATTGTTGATGAATCAACACGAAAAACTACATTCATTGACCATACACCTTTTGTTCAATATGCGAGTTGATTTGTTTCCACTCAGGAAGATCTCTAAAAAGCACTAAACATTTGAGAGAAAACACCTCTGTATCCATGCCTCGCGGACAAGTTTTTTCCAGTGTATTTGAAACATAGTCGTATTTAGGGTAATCTATAATAACCGTTTTCATGTTATTACCTCTTTAATGGTTTTTATTACGTAATCTTGTTCGTCTATAGTTAAGTCATAATATAACGGTAAAGTTAACGCTTCACTGTAATATTCTTCTGCTTGGGGGTAATCTCCCCATTGAAAACCTAATTTTTGATAATAAGGCTGTGTATGTACTGGGATATAATGAACATTTACACCTATACCTGCGCTTCTAAGCTCTTCAAATATTTCACGTCTTGATTTGCTAATTTTATTACTTATTAATCTTATTACATATAAATGAAAAGCTGAGTAATTATCCGGATGTTGCCAAGGAAGTACTAGTGGTAACTCTTTAAGATATTTAGTATATCTTTCTGCCAACATATGGCGGCGCTCAACAAATTCATCTAGACGTTTTAACTGGCTTAAACCTAATGCCGCCTGAATATCTGTAATCCGATAATTATATCCAAGTTCTATTTGTTGATAGTACCAGGGGCCATGATATTCATTCATGAAATCGTAATCTCGAGTTATTCCATGGGTTCTTAAACGGATTAGTTTGTTATATAGCTCTTCTTGATTAGTTAGTACCATACCACCTTCACCAGTAGTTATTATTTTTACTGGGTGAAAACTAAAAACCGTCATATCCGAAAAATAGCAGGAACCGATCTTTCGGTTTTTATAACTTCCGCCAATGGCATGTGATGCATCTTCCAAGACAATAAAACCATAATGCTTTGATAATTCTGCTATCCGTTCCATTTCGCAAGACTGACCGGCAAAATGGACAGGAATTATTGCTTTAGGTAATTTATCTTTCTTTTTAGCTTTTGCTAGTTTTTGCTCTAGTTCATCTATACTAATATTATATGTTTTATTATCTATATCAACGAAATCTACATCTGCTCCACAATAGAGGGCACAATTAGCTGAGGCAACAAAAGTGTTAGGAGTTGTCCACACAATATCTCCCGATTTTAAATTTGCCGCCATACAAGCAATATGAAGTGCAGCCGTAGCACTGCTTACTGCAACTGCATATTTAACCCCACAGTATTCAGCAATTGACTTTTCAAAAGCTTCTATAACAGGCCCTTGGGTAAGCCAATCTGACTTTAATACATTTATAACCGATTCAATATCTTGCGTTGTAATGCTCTGTTTTCCGTAAGGGGTAAAACTCAATTTTTGTTCATCTCCCTAAGTTGCTGAACTGTTAAGAATTCAGTGTTATTCGCTGAATTATATTCAAATTCTTGTTTAACTGGTACTCCTTTTTCACCAAGTGCATTAATTTCATAATTTATTTTATTTACAAAAGTTATTGTTGGTTTAATAACATAATGGTCATCAAATTCTAACGTATGATGGGCATCATCAATAGGCACCATAACTTCATGTAGTTTTTCTCCTGGGCGTATACCTATTATTTTAATAGGCATACCAGGCACTAAAGATTCTACTAAGTCTGTTATTCTCATAGAAGGGATTTTAGGTACAAAAATTTCTCCACCCTGCATACGAGCAAAGTTTTTTAGTACAAAATCAATCCCTTGCTGCAAGGTAATCCAAAAACGTGTCATTCTTGAATCTGTAACAGGAAGTTCTTTTGCCCCTTCGCTAATTAATTTTTTAAAGAAAGGTAAAACCGACCCCCGTGAACCGACAACATTTCCATAGCGAACAACAGAAAATTGTGTTCTATGTCCTCCGGTCATGTTATTTGCCGCCACAAATAGTTTGTCCGATGCAAGTTTAGTAGCACCATAAAGATTAACTGGACTAGCAGCTTTATCAGTTGAAAGTGCAATCACTTTTTCTACCTCGTTTGCTATTGCTGCAGTAATTACGTTTTGGGCACCGTGGATATTGGTTTTTATACACTCCATTGGATTATATTCAGCAGCAGGCACTTGTTTCAATGCAGCTGCGTGAACTACATAATCTATCCCTCTCATCGCCTGAATCAGGCGGTCAACATCTCGCACATCACCAATAAAATACCGCATTTCAGTAGAATTAAATTCTTGTTGCATTTCAAATTGTTTTAATTCATCCCGAGAGTAAACAACTACCTTTTTGGGTTTATAATCATTTAGTATTGTTTTAATAAAACGCTTACCAAATGAGCCTGTTCCACCAGTAATTAAAATTGATTTATTATTAAACATTGATCAATTACCGCCTCTTTTAGTTTAGTAAAAGTTACTATAATATTTTTATATTTGACATATTATTTGCTTCGTAATATCTATGCTATGATTAATTTTATTTAGTAAATTTAAATAACATTTAACAATTAAGTCCGACTTATTGATTACATTCTTTTCATTGTTAATCTTCGGTAACAGTTTTTTGAGTACTTCTTGTTCCGCCCTTACCATAGGGCTAATTATAATTTTATAATAATCATTACTTTGTAACTTATTTATTTCATTTTCTAATTTTTTGTAATCATTTTCTACACGGTATTTAATATAACGACTATCATTTATACTCTTTATATAGTAAGACATATTCCTTACCGTTATATCTAATTCTTGTAGGGATCCCTTTATCTTATTAACCATATTTAAAATATTATTATTTGCATAGGTATGTCCATATGTGCCTTCATACCAGTTGGGATTAGCGGTATTTCCAACAAACATCTCATCTATTACACTTGATAATCTTTGTTCTGTCGTACCTACAATTCTAGCACCCTCTGGAGATGTATTAATTATTTCCCTATCAGTGTATGTTCTTAAATAATACTCCATATTTTGGCGAGTTCTATCAAACTTTTTTCTTGTTAATACCATCCCCCCACCAACGCTCGTTACTTTTATGGCATCATTTTTTTCTTGTTCAGATATTTCTTCTGAACGGTTAAAATTAATACCATTAGCATAAAACTTTTCTCTTGGAAATGCTAAATCCTGTCCGACCAGTACAATGGGATTGCACCCTAGTTTATAGGCTAATTGCAGTGTGCAAACTGCAATACTTGGTGCATCATTAATTATTTCACTTTTATTAATACCTAAAATATACGGGCTAAAAGTATCCTGACTAATTATCATGTGAAACTTAGGCCCTTGATGATGTCTAAGTGTATTATTAAAAATACTACTGCCAAAAATGAGTGGAAAGTCTGTTCTTTTCAGATTTGAAAACACTTTTTCATTGGCAGGCCAAGGGTCATATGAGCAAAATGCATGGGGAATAATATTATTAGCAATTAATCCATGCACAGCAGAGCCTACAGCAAATATGTAAGCCATACTGTTATCATATATATACTTTAAGTTTTCAAATTCATATTCCAACGAAGGTCCGGCGGATACGATAATTAAAGGTTTGTTCTTAAACTGATCTTGTTTAGAAAATATACTGGGTGTATCTACTATTGCTTTAAAATTAAGCAATGAATTTAGTGTCCACCAGGTTTCAGCCCTAGCATTCATGCCTAAGCTTGATTTATAGTTTTCGGTTACTTTAACAAATATTTTTTTAAACTGATCTGCTTTGTCCGGAAACATTCTATTATAAGAGGGTAATATAAGAACCTGGGTTTCGCTATTAATGTTAGGTACAACGATATTGATAAACTCTTCCATTGCTTTATTTGAGGTCTCTAAACCAAAAACTTCTATATTTTTAGGTGAAAGCAATTTGCTAATTTCACAGTGATTAACGGTATATTTAAAAATTTCTAAGCTAGGCTCGTACACAGATATTTTTATTTTAGGTTTGATATCTAATAATGCCTGCACCATATAACCACAACCAAAGCCATAGAAAATGACGTGCTGACATTTGTCATTTAATTGATTGCTTACCCATCGTCGGGCCTCTTCCACGGGATTATTGCGACTATGAATGTAAACTGGACGCTGGTCTTCGTTGCTTTGATATATGGCAGTAATATCATTACTCCTAGTTTTCTCCATTTGTATATTGTTTTCTTGAGATTGATCCTGCTGCAACGCTTTATATATGTTCTGGTAATATTTTTGTAGGTGTACTATGTTATTAGCATAAGTGACTGACATTCAGCTACCTCCGAATCTACATCTTATAATATTTATTTAATGTTTCTTGTGTTATTTCTATTTTATCAATAAAGTCGTATTGCAGTAAGTCACCCAGCTGGAAATAATCTTTATTATTAAAGGCGTCTAGCATTGAAGCAGTCAAATTAACGTAACCTTTTCGTAGATCTGTTAAAGAATAAATAGCGGCATTATCTAGGTACTTAGATAAGGAGTTTAATGCATTTACTACCCACTCTATGCCATCCAATAGTTGGTTAAACTTATTCCAAGTAGCTGTTGTTGGGTTGCCATATAAATCATTAGCTAGGTCCTCAAGATAGGGAGGGAAATTATCTAAATATATATTTACAGATTTAATTAGTTGCTGGCACGCTTCCGATCTGGTAATGATTTGAATAGATACTGTAGTGGCTGATTGCATGTTTTCTTTTATAAAGTTATAAAAGTTATCATACACAACAGTGCCATCAATGTTGACTTCAGCAATTATTAGTTCTTTTTGCGCAATTTCCTGTACTAACTGATTCCAAAATTCATCAAACTTATCAAATCTATTTTCAACACTGTAGCTTCTATCATTAACATTTATTTTCATGGAGTACCTCCCATTTGTAGGTAAAAGAAAATTTTTCACATTATTGTAATTATCGACATTTTTAATAAATCCTTTATACTAATATTTGGTAATTAAAAATGCAAAAGGAACCTTAGAATTAATTCCAAGGTCCCCTTTGTAGTTTATAAAATTATCTCAGAAGTTGCAATACGCCTTGTGGCTGTTGATTAGCTTGTGCCAGCATAGCTTGTGACGCTTGTGTAAGAATGTTGTTCTTGGTGAATTCCATCATTTCCTTAGCCATATCTACGTCACGGATACGTGATTCAGCTGCGGTTAAGTTTTCACTTGATGTTCCAAGGTTGTTGATAGTGTGCTCTAAGCGGTTTTGATGAGCACCTAGTTTAGAGCGTTCTGCAGATACCATTTCAATAGCATCATTAATTAATGTAATTGCTGCATCTGCACCTGATTGTGAAATAATGCCACTGCCTGCTAAAGTGTTTACACCAGTTACAGTAGTAGTAGCACCACTGCCAGAGCCAGTTGTTGCTGATGTACCGATGTGTTCACTAGCCATAGAATTGATTTCTAGTGTAATTTGTTGACCTTGATTAGCGCCGATATGGAAGGTAAATGATTGTGCATCACCAGTAAAACCACTAGCATCTGTAGCACCTAAAAGGTTTTGGGTGTTAAATTCAGTGGTTTTTGCGATACGATCAATTTCTTCAATTAATTGATCCATTTCTTTTTGAAGTTCCTTACGATCAGTTTCAGTGTTAGTATCGTTAGCTGATTGAACAGCTAATTCGCGCATACGTTGCAGAATGCTGTGGGTTTCGTTTAACGCACCTTCAGCAGTTTGAATTAAGGAAATACCATCTTGGGCGTTACGGCTAGCTTGATCCAAACCACGGATTTGTCCACGCATTTTTTCTGAAATAGCCAGACCTGCTGCGTCATCACCAGCACGGTTAATTCTTAAACCTGAGGATAGTTTTTCCATTGACTTTGAAGCAGCATTGGTGCCAGCATTCAACTGACGGTAGGTGTTAAGAGCTGCAATGTTGTGGTTAATAATCATTGTTTCATTCCTCCATGAATTTTAAATATTTACCGCATCCTTGCGGTATATGCTAAACCCGGTCGGCCGCCCGGATTTGCTTTCCATTATATTTATCGACACTTAGTTAAATAAGTTTAGTGCTATCGGCAATTTTTTTTAATCTTTTTTGTGAAGCAGTTCAAAAAAATCATCATTAGCCAGTGCCTTTAGGTTCTCTGTTTGGACAGCTTTGTAAATCTCAGTGCGATAGATATCTACATCTTGTGGGGCTTCAACGCCTAAGCGAACCTGGTCTTTTTGAGCATCTAACACTACAACTACAATGTTATTACCGATGTTAATGGATTGGCCTTTTTTTCTGGATAATACTAGCATGTGATTAGCCCTCCCTGCTTTCGGTAGTCAGTGGCAGTGGGTGACGGATGTTGTAGCGTTTATCGTTTAGAATTACCTGGCGGGCACTGCCGGTGGTAATATTTACTACTACTGGGGCAAGTAAATTGACGGTAGCCTTTTTAAACCCTTTACTGGCGTTGACTATTGAAAAGATTGCTACATCTTTAGGCTCTTTAATGCTTAGTTTAGTTTTATCTTCCTCTGGCAGGTCAAATTCGTAGTCTGGGTAAAAGGGAAAGGGGTTGATTAAAATGAAGGATATTTCTTCGTCTTGAACAGATTGTAATATATAGAAGGGAGAGTTCTCCTGTACTGTCTTTAAGTTAAATTGGTTATATTCTTCCGGCAGACCGGGGAGACCGGATTTGAATGTAAGCAATGTTGGGTTGGGCATTTAAATATCACCTTTCCTTTAGGGCAAAAGTTTGTTAGAAAAACTTGGCTTACGCCAAGCCTTCAGGCGCCAGTGGAAGCCTTTAGTTTTTCTTATACTATCTTCCTTAAATTTTGATAAACTTTCTGATAGTGCTATAAAAGGCGCGATGAATCGCGCCCCCTAACAAAACAGATTATTTAATTAAACAAACATCATTAGGCATAATCATCAAATTTTTTACCGCTGGTGGATTCCCTTTGGTCGGCAAATTTTTGGGCTTGTTCCGGTTCCATTTCTTGGGTTTCACCGGTTTGTGTGTTAAATACTTTTACTTTTAATTTGTTATCCTTGTCTTTAAATACTTTAAACTTTAGGGGGTAGTTGAACATTTGGGCTGCTTTGTTTAGTCTATCCACTATTTTAACCAATTCTGCCTCAGTTACTTTTTTGTGGGCTAGGCTTTGGTTTTGCAGTTGTTCATCGGGAACCACTCTACCCCGGCCGGGTTCTACTTGTTTAATGGTGATGTTATCATGATGGAGTAAAGACTGCAGTCCGCCGGCACCGATTTTCATGGTGCATCACCTTCTAACAATTATCTAAGGAAATTCAATAAGCTAGTTTGCATCATTTGAGCCCCAATGGCTAAGGAGGCATTGTAACTGAGTTGTTGTTGGGCTGCTTCAATTGATAACCTTGCAATATCAGCATCTTCTATGTTGCTTAGGTTTTGGGTTAAAATTAACTCTTGATTGAGCAATTGTTTCTTTAAGGAATCAAAATGCCGATAACGGGCTCCGGTGGCGGTACGCTTTTGCAAAACATGATCGTGCTGTTGGGATAAATCTGCAATACTGGTTTGGATTTCATTGTCGAAATCTACCGTCTCGCTATTTGCCAAGATGTCTCTCAATTGAAACAGCGAGCTGAAGACACCTTGATCCACTACATACTCACCGCTATCATCTACGCAAGTACCATACAAGCCCATTTGGGCGGGGGCAAGTGTAACCCCAGCTTCTGCAATGACGTAATCTGTTCCCGCCAGCACTTCCCTGGTAATTTCACTGAAATCCCCTTTATAAATAATTTTGTCTCCATTACGTTCAAAAGGTGGGTTACCATTATCTTTACCAGCATAGATATATTTGCCACCAACGGTGGAGTTAGCCAAATCCACCGCTTCATCAATTAATTTATCAATTTGTTCAGCGATGGCAACTCGTTGTTCAGTATTGTAGGTGTCGTTAGCCGATTGCAAAGCAAGTTCTTTTGCTTTTAACAAAATATCCCCCAGCGTTCCCATGGAAGTATCTGCCATTTCTAAATAACTAAGGCCATCATCTATATTTACTTTGTACTGTTCATTGTATGACAGAGTGGCTTTAATTTTTAAAAACTCACTGATGGCGTTGGGGTTATCACTGGGCCGCAACAGCTTACTACCGGTAGCAATCTGCTCTTGGCTGCGGGCTAATTTACTGAGATTATTTTGAATATTGTTTAGCATATGGTTGGACATATAGCGGTTGCTAATTCTCATCTTTTAATCCTCCCAATCTAGAACAGGCGATTTATGACGACATCCAGCATTTGATCCAGCGTGTTAATCATGCGGGCGGATGCTTGAAAACCGTACTGATATTGAATCATTTTAGTTAATTCTTCGTCTACCGATACACCGGACACCGAATCCCTTAAACTTTCTATTTGCTGTCTAATGGCATTTTGATTGCCGGCGACACTGTCGGTACTTTTGGCGTTAGCACCAACTTGGGTTACCAGTGTGGCAAAGTATTCTTCAATGGTATATTCTTTGCTACTATGTTTTGCATATAACGGGTGTGTCGGCGCAAACATCTCTGAAATGTCATCATCACGCAAATTGGCAATATCTTGGGCCATGGTACCATCCAACTTTTCGGGTTCATCTTTTAATACGCTGTTAACTTGAAAATCCCCCGTTTCTAGGGTACCAGTGAAAAAATTCTCGCCTGGCATTCCTTCAATTACACTGGTTATTTTGTTCTGGAAAATTTCAGCGATGTCATTTAACATTTCTTTGTATTGCATAAGCTCTTGACGGGCGTTTTCTAAGCCTAGCAAGCCACCACCTAGGGTGGTGTTGGCACAATTATCGGTCAAGTTAATTACATGTGCACTGTCATAATTCAGAATAATTTTTTCATCGGCATCGGCGGACAGTGTAAATTTTTTTAAGTCAGTCATATCTATTGTCTGACCAAATAATTTCAGTGAAATATCTCCAGTGGGTTTACCATCTTGGGTATCAAAGGTAACATCAACCGGACCGAAGGCGCTGAGCTTTTCCAGTAATTGATCCCGTTTGTCCAACAGGTCATTGGGCTGTTGACCCACTGAATATACTTTTTTAATAGCCTTAGTTAATTGGCTAATTTCAGTTAAAGTGGTGTTTAATAAATCCACTTGGTCTTGCAGTTTGCCGGTGATGTCGCCGGAAGCATTATTGTTATAAATACTTTCTTCAATGTCATCCATTTGATCATAGGTAAAGGACAACATTGAGGCCAGTTCGTCACCCAATTCCACAACGGCGGCCTTAATCCCGGGGTCTTGGGGGGTGTTGTTTAGGTCCATCCAAGTAGCAAAAAAATCTGTAATCCTTTGGGCAATACCTGCGGATGCCGGTTCAGCAAAGGAGGCCTCGGCCCGCTGGAGGAAGGAGATTTGCTCTTCCCAGTAGGCGGTGTCGGTAATGGCTTTGCGCAGGTTGTTGTCCATGTACTCATCCTTTACCCGGCGGATGATGTCCACCGCAGCACCAGTACCCAGTTGTCCAGGGGTGTTGGCGCTGTACATGGTGGGGTTGGTATAGGGATAAGTGGTGGTAATTAGCACCTCTTGCCGGGAGTAGCCCGGTGTGCTGGCGTTGGCCAAGTTATGGCCGGTTATGTCCAAAGCCCTTTGATGCACCTGCATGCCTCGGCGGGCGGTTTCTAAACCAAAAAATGTTGATACCATTTTTTCACCGTCTCTTTCTTGGTGTAGTTGTTGAGCAAAGGTTGGTTTTGCGGGCCGGCGTGGAAATCGGCCCCTACGTTTGGTTTGAGCAAAGGTTTTGTTGTTGAAACGAATGTACTGCGTTAGTGCTACAGTTTCGTTAGGTGGGCTCAATGAATTGAGCCTCTACACAATCACTTTTAAACCGTTTTGTTTAGCATTTGTAAGTTGCTGGTGGTTTCTTTGTTTACTTTGCCGCCGGGTTGGTAGGTTTGGCTGTTGTTGCTGGGATGCATTATGTTTACCAGCGCGGCATTTACCTGCTGTACCCTTTGGGTTAGTACTCTGTTGACTTGGTTTAGCTGTTGTAGTTTGTCAAACTGTTGTTTCAGTTCCGTTTGCAGTTGTTTTAATGGAATTTGTATTTCTACCGGGGCCTGGGCCAACATATCGCTAACGGTGGCACCGGGTTTTAGCCCCAGATTTTGTTCTAATTTAACCTGCAGTTGTTCCCGCTGGGGGTCCAATTTGGCCATTTGCAGGGTCAGTTTTTGAAGTTGATTCACCGCACTGCTTAGCGCCTGGGCGTCAACTTGACGCAACGCCTGGTTTTGGGCTTGGGCGGCGGTGACCATGTTGGTAACCACTTGCTGTTGTTGTTTTAAAACCTCTATTAGTTCAAAAAAAAGAGGCTCCATGGAAATCACTCCTTATACAAGTTCGTCCAGGCGCCTGTCCTTAATAATGCCCTCTGCAATTTTTTAGGCAGATGGTTGATAAGTTCCGTTTTTAATCTGCGCTTTAATGTCCCGCACCTTTTCTGCTCTCACTTCTGGCAGGTTTTTAAATTCGCTACGGTATTTATTTATCTCCAGGGCCTGTGGGGATATTTCTAAGCTATCTCCCTGGGTTTTCCCCTCTGGTTTTGGTGGAACCTTTTTGGCCTGGGATGCATAGGCATTGATGGCATTGGTTCTAAATGGGGTGATTTTCATATGCACCCACCTCCTACACTTATTATATCGGACACCCAGGACAATAACTTTACACCATTTGCATAATTTCTTGGGCAATTTTTGGCAATGGCACTATTTTTTCTGCTCCACCAATGTCTATGGCTGCCTTGGGCATGCCAAAGACCACGCAACTGTTTTCATCTTGGGCGATGGTGCGGCCACCAAGGTTGCGGATTTCCAGCATTCCTTGGGCTCCGTCCCGGCCCATACCGGTCAACAGTACCCCCAGCATTTTGCCGCCGTACACTTGGGTGGCGGCAGTCATCACTTGGTCCACCGACGGACGGAAGGTGGCGGGGGGGATCGGTTCGCCGCATTTCTTCAGTTGGATGGTCACCCGCCCACCGGCTTTAACAAAGTGGGTTTCACAACCGGCCGGGGCCACAATTACTCTGCCGGGGCGAATTTCGTCTCCAGCGTTGCCGTGGATTACTTCCACCACACTGCGGCGATCTAAATGCTCGGCCATGGACTTGGAGAAGCCCACCGGGATGTGTTGCACCACCACTACCCCCACCGGCAGATTAGCCGGTAGTAGCGGAATGATGCTTTGCAAAGCCACTGGGCCACCGGTGGAACAGCCAATCACCACCACCTCCACCCGGCCGCCGGTTGCCCTTGGCACCGGTGGTGGGGTAACCAGTGGTTTAGATGCTGGCTTAGGTGCAACCTTAACGGGCTGGGGTCTTACCGGTGGTGCCGGGGGAAGCGGCCGATAACCCACTTTGCGCAGTGAAACACCACTGGCCACCCGAATTTTAGCGGTCAGTTCGGTGATCATTGGCCCCAGTTGACCAGCCTTCATGGGCTTGGCCACAAAATCCACCGCACCCATCTGTAGCGTCTCCATGGTGGCCCGGGTACCTTCGGCGGTGTGGGCGCTGAGCATAATCACCGGCACGGGACATTCCTTCATAATGCGGCGCAATGCGCCAATGCCGTCCAGCTTAGGCATTTCCACATCCATGGTGACCACCTGGGGGCGCAGTTTTTTGATCATTTCAATGGCCTCCAGGCCATCGGCCGCTTGGCCGACAACCTGGATAGTTTTAGTTTCTTCCAACATTCGGGAGACCAGTCTTCTAATTAATGAGGAATCATCTACAACCAGTACTTTTATGGTCATTTTAACTCTCCTCTAGCAGCCCCGCCTCTTTTACTATTCCCCTGCTGTCAATAATTAGGGCTACCCTGCCATCCCCCAGGATGGTGGCGCCGGACAGACCGGGCACTTCGCCCAGGTAGTCGCCGAGGGATTTGATCACAATTTCCTGTTCGCCCAACAATGAATCCACCACTACCGCCACCTGCTTTTCGGCACTGGCCACAATGACCACAAATAGGCGGTCGGCCTCACTGCTGCCCATACCAAAGTGCTCGGCCAAGCGCAACAGTGGTAAAATCTGCTCCCGCACCACAATCACTTCGTTGCTGCCGATGCGGCGAATTTCATTGCTGTTGACCCGCAATGTCTCCCGCACGTTGGTCAGCGGGAAGGCATATACCTGATCACCTAACGTCACCATCAATGAGCGAATGATGGCCAATGTCAGCGGCAGGCTGATGGTAAACTTGGTGCCAGCACCCACTTTGGTATCCAGCTCCACTGTACCGTTAATTTGTTCAATGGCGGTGCGCACAACGTCCATGCCCACACCGCGGCCAGATAGGTCGCTGACTTCTTGGGCGGTGGAGAAACCAGCCTTAAAGATCAAGTCCAGCGCCTCCCGGTCCGTTAACCGGGCAGCGGTTTCTTGGTCATACAAACCATTGGCCACCGCCTTTTGCCGTATTTTATCGGCGTCGATGCCTTTACCGTCGTCGGCAACTGTAATGACGATATGACTTTCGTGATAGGATGCCTTTAACATCAGCTTGCCCACGGTAGGTTTGCCCAACCGCTGCCGTTCTTCGGGGGATTCAATGCCGTGGTCAATGGAATTTCTAATTAAGTGGATCAGTGGATCGCCAATCACTTCAATTACGTTGCGATCCAGTTCGGTTTCTTTACCTTCCACAATAAAGTCGATCTCTTTGCCCAGTTTTTGGGCGGTGTCCCGCACCATCCGGGGGAAGCGGTTAAATATTTGGGCGATGGGCAACATTCTGGCCTTCATAATTTGTTCTTGCAAATCACCGGTAACTTGGCCCAGATGATTGGAGATTTCGTTGATGGTTTCTGCCAGGTCGTCCGAGCCAAACTTGCTCTCAAAAATTTCGGCAAATCGATCCAACCGGGTGCGGTCAATCACCAACTCACCCACCAAGTCCATTAAGTTATCCAGTTTCTGCACATCCACCCGCACTGTTTTAGCGGTTTTAGTGGGGGTTTGGGCATTACCATTGGTTTCTTTGGCTTTGGCAGCGGTTTTAGCCGCCGGCGCCGCTGGTTTGATAACCTTTTTCTGCTCCTCCGCTGTTTGCAGCGTGGCAATCAGCTTAATTTTCACTTCATTAACTTCGGCAATGCTCATGATGGTGTTTTCCACTTGGTATTTTTCTTCTTTGGTCAACAGCACCACTTCAAAATCCAGGTCAAAGCGGCCCTCTTGTAAATCTTCAGCCGGAGGGGTGCTCTTGACAATCTCACCCATTTGCTGCAGCGTCTCAAAAATTAAGAAAGCTCGCACGCTCTTCATTTGGGTATCGGCATCTAAACTGATTAAAATTTGGTAAGCTAAATAGCCCTTTACCTCGGCCTCTCTAATAACTGCCTCTAAAACATCGTTAATGGGCTGCCACTGGTGTTCAGCTTTAACCGGCGCATTGGTTGCCGGGGTGGCTACTTCGGTGGTTGCGGTGGCCGCGGTTTCGGCCTTAGTGTCAGCAGTGGCGCCACCGCCATTTAAGCAACCAGCCAGCTTGGCCAGTACGGCGCTGGTGTCTATTTCCACCTTTTCTCCAGTGACTTCCTTCTTGAGGGCATTGAGCATGTCCAACGCTTCGAAAAGCACATTGATCATGTCGGAATCCACCGTCAATTGGCCGTTGCGGATTTTGTCAAACAGGTTTTCTATTTCGTGGGTTAAGGAAGCCATTTTTTCATAGCCCATTACCCCCGATGAACCTTTAATGGTGTGGGCGGCGCGGAAAATTTCCGGCAACACCTCTTGGTTGTCCGGCTCCCGCTCTAATATTAGTAAATTATCGTTAATTATTTGTAGCTTTTCCTCCAGTTCATCCAGGAAAACGCCAATCTCGATATCTGAAAACACTTGCACTACCTCCTACTATTGGTTAAGTTCCATTTCCACTTGCTGTAGTTGTTCAGTTTCGTGCTGATAAAGAATTTTAGTGTGGTCCAGCAGAATGACCAGGCGCTCGCCCAACAGCGCAATACCCCTGAGGTAAGCGGCATCTATTCCCCCCACCACCGGCGGTGGTGGTTCAATGTTGGAGGTGGCAATGCGCAGCACCTCCTGCACTGAATCTACAATCATGCCAAAGGTGAGATCATTGACTTGCACAATGATGATGCGGCTTTGAGCGGTAACCTCGTTACATACCAAACCAAAGCGCTTGCACAGGTCGATGACCGGAATCACCTGGCCCCGCAGGTTGATAATGCCTTCAATGAAATCTGGGGTGCGGGGCAATTTAGTTATTTGCTCCATCCGGATAATTTCCATCACTACGGAGATGTCGATACCGTAGGTTTGATCATTTAGTTGAAATACCACTTCTTGAACTTCTTCGCGACTGATGTCGGCCATTAATATCACTCCTAAACTTTATGCTCTATATCTACCCTCATTGTAATATAATATTGGTATGAAATTAACTGTTATTTCTACCCGTAAAGAAATATTAACGTTGCAGCAGCATTTTGAGGCCGCAGTGGTGCTGGATATACTGCGGGCCACCACCACCATTACCACCGCTTTAAGCCACGGCTGCCAAGGGGTAATGCCGGTGACCGAGGTGGAAGAAGCCCGGCGAATTGCCAGCCAGCATGATCAAGTGCTGCTGGGGGGAGAAAGAGGAGCTGTAAAGCTTCCGGGCTTTCACTTGGGCAATTCGCCGCTGGAATACCGGCAACAAGCCGTTAAAGGCAAAAGGGTGGTGCTAACCACCACCAACGGCACCGGCACCATTAAACTGGCGGCAGAAAAGGCCCCGGTGGTGCTGATTGGTAGTTTACTAAATGCCCGGGCAGTGGCAACGAAATTAACTGGTTTTAACAGCGTCCTGCTGGCTTGCGCCGGTACCCAAGGGAGTTTTTCGTTGGATGACACGGTGGCGGCGGGCTACATCATTAAGGAACTGCTGGCCATCAAGGGAGGGAATAATTACAGTGGCCAAAGGCTAGCAGCTAAGCGCAACGGCACCGATCAATGGTACGCAGCTGAGGTACCAGTGGATAATGCTCTAACAGATGTGGTGCTGAATGATGTGGCGGTGGCAGCCTATCGCTGTGCTCTTTATTATGGCGACAACACACTGGCTGCATTATACGATTCGCTTCACGGTCAAAAGTTGGCACAACTGGGAATGGATGATGATTTAACCTATTGTGCACAACTTAATATCACCGATGTTGTACCTTGTTATAAAGATGATGTAATTTCGACATAACCTGCTTTTAATAGCAGGTTATTTGCGTTTGACTTCTAATCATCAGGTGATTATAATTTGATGTAAAATATAGTTAGGGGTTGTTAAAATGGCGGTTATAGAATGGTATAGCCCAAGGAATTCTTTTAATGCTATGATTAGTAAAAATCATATTACATTAGGTGAATTGGCCATTGAAAAACTAAACAGCGATTATGCTATGTTAGGTTATGACAAAGAAGAAAACATTATTGCCATTAAGGCTGTTAGTAAAGGTGAAGGTTTTAAGATTACCAAAAGAAAGATTAATGCCAAGAACTTTTTAAACCACTTTAACATTGATGTCAAGGGTACTTATACTGTGGACTACGATGAGGATCAACGGACGTTATTTATCAAGCTGGGATAAGTCCCAGTTTGAATTAGGAATTAGGAATTATAAATTAGGAATTATAAATTAGGAATTATAAATTTTGAATGCAAGGAGAAGAGATTTTGGGGCAAGCCAAGAATCTCTTCTTTTTAATTTATAATTGCTTTTCTCCACCTATATAAAACAAGCTGTGATGTGCTATAATTAATTTTGACTACTTTATTTGGGGATGGAGGTTAATTTAATGCGCACTTGGTACATAGAGGATGCCGGCGGTGGATGCCAGGCTTTCTCTGAGGTACTGGTGTTGGTGAGTGAAGAACCACAGGAAATTTATACTGTAGAAGTGCCGATAACCTGGGATGAAAAAATTGGTTTGGAAGAAGTGGCCTGTAAATTGGTTATAGATATGATGAAAAAAGCCGGGGTTACCAAGGAAGATCAGGTGTTGGTCTGCTCAGGGAATGTATTTCACACGCTGCATCAGTGGTTAGAGCAGGAAGGATACAATTGGAGTACTTCTAAAATGGATGGCTTGGCCCACAATGTGGCCGAGAACGCTTTTTATCAGCAGTTGATTAAAGCAGGGGTACCACCAGAATTTAAGTTGGAGGGCCGGGATTACCGCTCGTTTTATCACAACGTAGAAACTTGGGTTAAGGAACAGAGTGATGGCACCAAGTATTTAAAGGACCGGGAGGCCAGACAAAAGCCAGCGGAACAGAGGTATAAGTTAAAAAGCACCTTTAGCAAAAGCCGCAAATGCCGGGGTTGTGGTGGCATCATTAAAGCCTATTCCCCGCTGGTGGAGCATCGCTTTCGAGAACAGGGCAAACGGCATCGCCATTATTACCACCCAGAATGTTCACCAGTGGAACCTTTAAAATGTAACCTGGAATACGCAACGGCAACAATGGACGGCAACCAGGTGCAGGGTTTACTTTTACCCTTTAAGTCAGAAGCCAGCCCCTGCCCGGTATGCGGCCAACCGATTAAACCAGGGGAGAAGATTTTTTACGGCTACCTGGACGAACAACTGGTTTACGGACACATAGGCTGTTTTGAATTATTTTAAGAGAATAAAATCATTTCTGCATGCAAATGCTTTTTGTAGGGGTTCGATTCATTGAACCCGTAAAACGTAACATTTGCGCATGGTAAAACTGTAATCTTTAGAGATAAACGTTACTTTAGTGTTTTACAGTCATAATTAAAGGGGTCAGGCCTTAGTTGATTTGCTGGGGGTAAATCAATTAAGGCCTGACCCCTTTTTTATACGTTTATTGTTGATTGGTGGGTTTCTAAACCCGCGATCTCACCACAACTGTGGCTTTGGCGGGGCGGCGTGGAAACGCCCCCCTACAACCTTTGCCTTTGCAGTTTCTCCACCACTGGGACGTCTGCCGGTGCGAACTGGTATTGACTCAGTTGTTCTATGGTTACCCAGCGGAAGTCGTTACAACCTTTGGCCACCGGGCGGCCCCCTTGGTAGGTGCACAGGTAAAACAGCAACAGCACCGCTTTATCTGGGTAGCGGTGAAACACCACGTCGTAGCTGTCCCCCACCGCCACTTCCATGGCCAGTTCTTCTTTAATTTCTCGCCGCAAACAATCCCGGGGGTCTTCACCCTCTTCCACTTTGCCACCGGGAAACTCCCATTTCAAAGACAAAGCATCATCCTTTTTACGTTGAGCAATTAAAAGTTCATTGCCTCGAGTAATTATGGCGGCTGTAACAACAATGGTCATGATATCACCTTGATTTTGTTTTTATTTTTGTAGGGGCTTGATTCATCAAGCCCACCTAAGTAACCTTTGTTTATAGAACCAAAGTTTTGCCACAGGCAAAGGTTAGTCTTAACGGGCTCAATGAATTGAGCCCCTACAAAACCGCATGTAAGTAATGAATATTCTCTATCAAGCACTTTTTCGTTGCTGTATCGTTGGTTCTTTTACCTCTAACAAACCGTTGACAAAACCAACAAAAACTTCGGTCTTACCTATTTTGTGGAAAAAGGTAAGAAAAAATTCTGTGGCCCAGCCGATGGTCAGTGAAAAGACTAATGTGCCAATGCCCAACAGGCCGCCCAGCAGATAACCCACAATCACCACCGTCACCTCAATGACGGTGCGCACCGGGCCAATGCGCCAGCCGGTAATGTTGTGTAGCGCCAACATCAAACTGTCCCGGGGACCGGAGCCCAGGTTGGCGGTGATATAAACGCCAGTGGCTAAACCACAGCATAACACACCCACCACTAAATACAGAATGCGGTACCCCATGGCCTCCGGGGCGGGAAACAAGCCCCAAATGATAATTTGGTCCACAAACACCCCTATTAAAATCATGTTCAAGATGGAGCCGATACCGGGTTTTACCCCCAACAGCCAAGTAATGGCCACCAATATGGCACCAACGCCAATCATCACCTGCCCTAGGGTAAATGGCAAATATTGGGTTAAGCCCTGGTGCAATACATCCCAAGGAGTCAGTCCCAGTCTAGCTTGTAACAGCAGGACAATGGCTGCCCCATAAAGAAATAGTCCCAATAGCAACCAACTGTATTGCAGTATATAAAAAATTAACTTTTTCAATCTCATTAGCCTCCTAAATTACCGTGCTCTTTAATTGTATGTTATATTTAAACTAAAGTAAACCGAGGTAATATTGACAATCTGTAAGGGAGGGGGTTACATGGCCTACAAAGCAGTTTATTATAGCCGACCACTACGTTTTATCAGTCAAAATGAGATTAAAATTGCTGAATATAAGGAACTAATGAAACCAGTGAATTTTATTACTGTTAATATGGATATTCCGGAACAATCCGGCGGAAATCTGATCGAAATAATTCGGAGTAAGGTACTGACCGCCTTCGAAGAAAAACGTGCACCACTGTTTGTGGATCAAACCGGTTTATACCTGGATGCCTGGAACGGTTTGCCCGGCGGCCTAACGGATATTTTTTGGAAAAGGCTAAAATTAACGGGGTTTTTAAAACTGCTGGAGAATGAAAATAACCGCAAGGCGGTGGCCATCACCACCATTGGCTACTGCGACGGCAGAAACATTCACTACTTTCAAGGAAAATTATCCGGCACCATTGCTCACCATCCTATGGGTGAATTGGGCACCCAGTGGGACCCGGTTTTTATCCCCCAAGGAGAAAATCGCACTTTTGCGGAAATGCCTAAGGAGGACAGGCTAAAAATCTCAATGCGGTTGACCGCAGCCACCGATTTTAAGGATTTCTTACTAAAGCAAAGGAGTTCTTGTAGATGAAGATACTGGACGAATTAGCCCAAGACATTAAGGAAAATAGAATTATTCCCTTTGTGGGGGCTGGCCTTTCCCGCAACATTAACTTGCCCGGTTGGGAGACGTTAATTTACAAGGTTGCCGAGGATTTGGAATTTGACCCGGAGGTATTAAAAATTTACGGAGACTTTTTGCAAATTGCCGAATACCACATTATTAAATATGGCGGGAAAAACCGCATTGCCAAAATTATTGATCGCAATTTACGCAATGTTAATTATGACATTGGTTCCTCCAAAGCCCATGAATACTTAGTAAAAATGAACTTTCCCACCATTTATACCACCAATTTTGATGAAGCGTTGGAAGAGGCCTTTAAATACCACGGTTACCCCTATTGCTCCATTGCCACTTTAGACGACGTTATTCGCGCCCAAGAGGGCGTAACCAAAATAGTTAAATTCCACGGCAGCCTGGATCACGATGAAACTTTGGTCATTGGCGAAACCGACTACCACAACCGATTGGACATGGAAGCGCCCATTGATATTAAGCTGCGGTCCGATTTGCTAGGTAAAACGGTACTGTTTTTGGGCTACAGTTTTCGCGATTTAAATGTACGCTATATGTGGAGTAAGTTGTTTAAAATTATGCAATCCAGCTGCAAAGCTTACATGGTCACCATGCAACCCAACCCCATATTTGAGGCCATTTATGGCGAAAAGGGCATGCGCATTATTTGTTTAAACAGCGATCACCCAGAAACAGATTTTGTCAACTTTATGGAGGAACTGTATAAGAGGGTTAAATCTATGTAAGCCAGGGGAAGACAGGGGGAAGACAGGGGGACGGGTCCCGTGTCTTCTGCAGTAAAAACGCTTTGGCGCAACATTATTTATTATGAGGTATTGTATATGAAACCGGACAAAGTAATTGAATACTACGAGCGGTTGCGGATGGGGCGAGTGACTAAGTTCCCCACTGGCATGTGGACTGACCAGTATGCCCGGGACAATGCTCGTATGCTAACTAAATATATGATTGAGGACATTCTGCGGTGGAATGAATGGCACATTAAAATGAAACTGACCCAAGCGGTGTTTCAAAAACATCGGTTGGGCATTATGCTGGTGAAGGTTTATCACGGCAGTGTCTTTGATTGTATTAATGATATCTACCCCGGCAAATTTCGGGAGTGGGAATTGGTGAGTACCCGCAGAAACTATTGGAACTTGCAAACAGCCCGCAATGCCTTTAGGGAATTTTTCAGCGAAGTTGTGCAATGGGATGAACAGCAAATTAAGGAGAACCTCACGGCCAGAACCTTTGTGGAAAGTAAACTGGCAGTGCCCTTTTATCGGTTTTATAAAGGCTCACCCTTTTTGCTGTTGACCGACCTGTACCCGGAAACCGATTGGTGCTGTTTTAAAACCCGATCTAACCGCAACAGCAGCACCAGAAAGCTGATTGAAGCAGTGCAGAGGCAAATTTGAATGGTGGTTGTTGCAACGGTTACTTTGACGGTGCCAGACACCAGCACGTGCAAAGCTGTTTACTAACGATATCTGCTTTTGAACGGCTGGAATCAGGCACCTGAAATTAAGGACTTTTGCAGGGGTTTCGATTTATCGATCCCGTAAAACGTAACATTTGCGCATAGTGAAAAACGATTGTTTAACAACGAGCGTTTCTTTGTGGGCTCAATGAATTGAGCCCCTACACCTCCGTCATTTCTCATTAAAAATAGGTTCTTACTCTACAACAATTGGTACAATTCATCCCATCTGTCGATGATGTGGTCCGGTTGGTGATTTTCCATTATGTCTTTGGTGGCCATACCCCAGGTAACTGCGATGGCCTTTACTTTGGCTGCTTTGGCGGACAGCACATCAAAGGGGCTGTCGCCAACGTAGGCGGCCTGGGCCGGTTGGCGGTTTAATCTTTCCAAAGCCACCAGTAAGGGATCTGGCAGCGGTTTGTGCTTGTCCACATCTTGGGCACCAATGAGGATCTGCATATATTTAGCCATACCCAAAAAGTCTATGCTGCGCTTGGCCACCGCACCACTTTTGGAAGTCACTACCCCTAGGGTGTAGCCTTTGTTATGTAACTTTTCCAACATTTCCAATGTGCCGGCGTAGGCCTTGGTATATTCATCATGGTCGATGGCATAGTAGTGCTGGTAGACCTTAAAAAATTCCTGCCCTCGTTCTTCTCCGGCAAAGTAATTGCCAATGTCCTTTAAAGATCGGCCCACCCAAGTCATCACTTCGTCATTTTCCCAAGGAATATTCATTTCTTGAAAAACCCGCTGGTAGGTGCGTTTAATTAGTGGCAGTGAATCCACCAATGTACCATCTAAATCAAATAGCACGGTATCAATTTTCATCGTTGGCGAAACCTTCCTTTATCATTTTATCCCATTGATTATATCATATAGTTGTAATCAGCAAAAAAAAATAGAGCGCTTTTAGGCGCCCTTTACATGGGTTTATTTTATTTGGGTTTATTGGATAAACTTTATTAACTAATTTAGTGTGATAGAATTGATGGTCCAGACACCCGTTGCACCTTGCTCAACAGGTTGAATTAGTTCGATGGTGTAGTCCTTTCCATCATGGGTGGCCTCGACATATGCCAGGCCGGTGCCAACATACTCACCCATTTCTTCTACCTTGACCAGAGTAAATTTATCTACCCTAGGATCAAAACCATATCTAGTGCTGGTTTCCATAGCCACTTGTAATGGATCTAGGTACCACGGTTGGTGACCTTCATCAACCTGTTGCTGCAATTCACGCAGTTTGTCGATGTTAATATCCACTGCCCCTAACCAAATTTCTCCGGTCTTGGTCATAAACCAGTCCGGTGCTATCGGTTCAAAGGTGCTCAAATGTCCAACCAAGGTTTCTTGTTTTTCACCTTCCACAAGAAACTGCACTTTTTCAATACCTATATTTAAATCAGTAAGTGTATTAACAATTGAATAAACGGTCATCATTTCTCCGGTGGTGCCACCCCAGTGCTTGGTTTGCACTTCTTTGGAGAGGTTTAGGTAGGCAACGCCCTCTTCCACCTGCAATGACCGAAGTTCGGTTTCCGGAGGCACCGTCTTTTTCAAGCCCTCTTCGGTGGGACCTTTAATTAGCTCTTTAACCACTATTTCTGCCAACGGCTCACCTTTGATGGTGACTTCTCGCACTTCCGGCTTTAAAAATAGCGCCTGTTCGTCGGAAAAGTATAATTTTACCTTTTCCTTTTGTTCAATTGGTTTAGAACTAATGGGTGGTTTTTTAGGGTCCGTGCTTTGAACTTCTGGCTGAGTTGTGCAACCAGCGGTAATCAACAGCAACATAACGGTCAACATTAAAACCACCAGTTTAATGCGATCGCCATTGGAGGGTTTTGACATCATCTCTCGCCTCCCATCACTCCCGATCACTGAAGTTATTATAACCAATAGTTGTTACACAGCAATAAACAATTGTTACGAAATTGTTAAGAAAGTGGACCAATTTTGTAGTTTTTTATAGCAGTTCGATTCACAGGGTACAGGGTATATAGAAGACAAGGGACCTGTCCCCTTGTCTTCCTACTGTCTGTCCAACTTCACGGTAAACTTGGTGCCAATTCCCACTTGGCTTTCCACCGAGATGGTGCCACCCAATACTTTTACCGCTTGTTGCACTATGGACAGGCCAAGGCCGGTGCCGCCGGTATCCCGGGATCTGGCTTTGTCCACCCGATAAAAGCGGTCAAAGATGTGGGGTAGGTCCGCCGCTGGTATTCCTTCTCCGCTGTCTGATACCTGTAGTTCTAAGGTATCCCCCACTGTGTTGCCGTTCACGGTTACTTGACCACCGGGGGCGGTGTATTTAATGCCGTTATCCACCAAATTTAGCAAAATCATAGCCAACATGTCTTCATCCACTGGCCAAAGCAATTGATCTGCGGTGGTTACCTGCAACGTGATATCTTTGGCCTTTGCTTTGGGTTTAAGCAAATGAATAACTTGGTCAATAACCTTTTGTACCGATTGCGCTTCGATATTTAATGTGGTTACTTCATCTTCCATCTTGGCCAGTTGCAGTAAATCATGCACCACGCGATTTAGTCGGTCAATTTCGTCATTAATATCCCCCAGGTACTCTTTATATATGGTCACATCCTGCTCGTTGCTGTAGATTAGGGACTCGGCCAGCGCTTTAATCGAGGACAGTGGCGATTTTAATTCATGGGAAGCATTGGCAATAAATTCCCGGCGACTGCGGTCGACGTTGGCCAGTTTTTCGGCCATGGAGTTAAAGGACTTGGTCAACTGGCCCAACTCATCTCGGCTGCGCACCGGCACCGGTTCATTGAAATTGCCAGCGGCCACCCGTTCCACCGCAAAGCTGAGGTCTTCCACCGGTTTGGTCACTTTGGCCGCCAGCCACAGCCCCACCATTAGCGCCAATACACTGCCCAGCATTGACAAAACCGCCATGCTTTTGAGCACCTCATGTAACGCTTCCTTGATATCATTAATGTCGGTGGACAGCATCACCGCCCCCACCACTTCCTTTTCCCAAGTCACCGGCACCGCCACATACATTACCCATTCCTCCGCTGATAGGGCGTGGGCTCCGGCGGCGGTCACCCCGGTTAAAGCCGCTTGCACCTCGTTATGCCCCAATTGCCTGCCCACAACCCATTTTTCATTGAAGGAATCGTTAACCACTATACCCTGGCGGTCAAGGAGCAATATGCGGGCACCCACGTTTTCGCCATAGGTTCTGAATTCTATGGGCATTGTTAAGTTGTTGCCATCAATATAGTTGGCAGCAAAGGTGCTGACCACAGAGGCATGCACCAAATAGGCCTCTTGCCTTTCCTGTAAGTAATGCTGTTTCAGGGCGGTGTAGGCCAACCAATTGGTAAGCAGCACTGTCAGCGCAATCATAATCAAATAGGTACCCACCAGCTTCCAGCGGACACTGGTAATCATTTGTTATACTCCCGAAAGTAGTAGCCTACCCCCCACTTGGTGAGGATGTATTCCGGGTGCTTGGGGTCTTGCTCCAGTTTTTCCCTTAGCCTTCTAATATGCACGTCAACGGTGCGCAGGTCGCCGTAATAGTCGTCACCCCAAACCGCCGCCAACAGGTTTTCCCTGGTGAACACCCGGCCGGGGTTTTGGGCCAAAAGAAACAGCACGTCGAATTCCTTGGCAGTCAAATCCACCGCTTTGCCATCATTGGTGACTTTGCGCTTGGGAACATCCAGTTCCAGCGCCCCTGCCGAGATGTTATATTGATTTTGCCCGTCGGTTTTGTGGCTAATGCGCCGCATGACCGCCTTGATCCGGGCCAACAGTTCCCTGGTGTTGAAGGGCTTGGTCATATAGTCGTCAGCCCCCAGTTCTAAACCAACAATTTTATCCACGTCTTCACCCTTGGCGGTGAGCATAATAATGGGAATATCGGTGTGTTTTCTCAGTTCCCGGCACACATCCAAACCACTCATCTGGGGCAACATGATATCCAGCACCACCAAATCAATGGTCTCTTTATGATAAATGCTCATGGCTTCAGCACCGTCATAAGCAACCAACACCTGGTAGCCCTCCTGCTCCAAGCTGCGCTTTAAACCTTTAACCAAAAGTTTTTCATCATCCACAATTAAAATAGTAGACAAATATATCACCCACATTTCCTTTTAAGACAGGGGGACAGGTCCGTTGTCTTCTCCCATTGTTTCGCTGGCAGAAGACAACGGGAACGTCCCCTTGTCTTTTCCCCTTGTCTTATTCTATAGAATGACAAAAAGGAACGCAACATTGTGCGTTCCTAATTCATAATTCATAATTGTCCCGCGGTCACTATGTGACAGCATGGCAGGCCACCCAGTGGCCTGGTTTTACTTCTTTATATTCCGGTTGCTGCTGTTTGCAGATGTCCATGCATTTGAAGCATCTGGTGTGGAAACGGCAACCACTGGGGGGATTCACCGGGCTGGGGACGTCCCCCTCCAGAATGATCCGCTCTTTCTTTACCTTTGGGTTGGGCACCGGGATTGCTGATAAAAGCGCCTGGGTGTACGGATGTAGCGGTGCACCGTACAAATCCACATCGCTAGCCAGTTCCACCATTTGTCCCAAATACATTACCCCCACCCGATCGGACATGTGCTTAACTACGTTTAGCCCGTGGGCGATAAACAGGTAGGAGAAATTAAATTCCTTTTGTAAGTCTTTAAGCAAGTTCAGCACCTGGGATTGAATGGACACGTCCAGCGCTGATACCGCTTCGTCACAGATGATTAGTTTGGGGTTAACGGACAATGCCCGGGCAATGCCCACCCGCTGCCGCTGACCACCGCTGAACTCGTGGGGATATCGGCGGGCGTGATAACTGGCCAGACCTACATATTCCAACAGTTGGTTTACCCGTTTATCTAGCTGCGCACCCTTGGCCAAACCAAAGATCTTTAACGGTTCGGCAACAATTTGACCCACCGTCATCCTGGGGTTTAACGAGGCATAGGGATCTTGGAAGATAATTTGCATCTCTTGGCGCAGGTGACGCATTTGCTCTGAAGAAATCTTGAAGATGTTTTGGCCTTCAAAATACACCTCACCGGCGGTGGGTTCTAACAACCGCAGAATTACTCGGCCGGTGGTGGATTTACCGCAACCGCTCTCACCAACCAAACCCAAAGTTTCGCCGGGATTGATGTCAAAGTTGACCCCGTCCACCGCTTTAACCACCGCGTCGGGCTTGCCTAACAACCCCTTGCTGATGGGGAAGTATTTGGTCAAGTTTTTGACCCTTAACAGGGGTTCCATTATTCTGCACCCCCTTCCGCTAACCAGCAGCTAACTTTTCTACCCGGTGCCACTTGCTTCAACTGGGGAATTGCACCCAGGCACTGGTCTTTAGCCTCGGGGCAACGGGGAGCAAAGGCACAGCCAGCGGGTAAATGCATCATGTTGGGTACGCTGCCTTCAATGACAAACAGTTTTTCATTAGAATCATCATCAATGCTGGGGATAGAGGCCAACAACCCTTTGGTATATGGGTGCAGCGGATTTTCAAACAAATCTGCCACCGGAGCCTCTTCCACCACTTTACCGCAGTACATCACCACCGCCCGGTCGGCCATTTCGGCCACCACTGCCAAATCGTGGGTAATCATAATGATGGCGGTGTTCATTTTTTCTTTCAGTTCCTGCATCAATTCTAAAATTTGGGCTTGAATGGTCACGTCCAACGCGGTGGTGGGTTCATCGGCAATCAGCAGTTCTGGACGACAACTGAGGGCCATGGCAATCATCACCCGTTGGCGCATGCCACCGCTCATTTGATGGGGAAATTCGTAAGCCCGCTTTTCCGGCGAAGGAATACCGGTTAAACGCAACATTTCAATAGCCCGTTCCATCGCCTCTTTTTTAGTCAACCCTTGGTGCAAAATTAACGCTTCGGCTATCTGATCACCAACCCGGTAAACCGGGTTCAGTGAAGTCATCGGTTCTTGGAAGATCATCGAGATGCGGTTGCCCCGCACCGCTCGCATTTCCTTTTCAGATTTCTTTAACAGGTCTTCACCGGCGAACTCAATGGTGCCGCCAACGATTTTTCCTGGGGGGCTGGGCACCAGACCCATGATGGAAAGGGAGGTGATACTTTTACCACTGCCGGATTCCCCCACCACCGCCAACGTTTCCCCTTTGTTTAGGTGGAAACTTACTCCGTCCACTGCTGGTACCACACCGTCATCCAGAAAAAAGTGAGTTTTTAGGTCAGTTATCTTTAAAAGTGCTTCGCTCATTGTTTCCACCTCCTATGAACGCAATCTTGGGTCTAGGGCATCCCTTAAACCGTCACCCAACAGGTTGAAGGTCATCACCGTTAGCGTAATGGCAATGCCAGGGAACATCACTAAGTGCGGTGCATTAAACAAGTAATTACGGCCGGCCCCCAGCATGGTGCCCCATTCGGCATCCGGCGGTTGCACACCTAAGCCTAAAAAGCCCAAGGCGGCAGTATCTAAAATAGCGGTGGATATGCCCATGGTACCCCTAACGATAATGGGGGCCAACACGTTAGGCATAATGTGTTTAAAAATAATAGACATATCTTTATTACCAATGGCCCGGGCAGCCTGTACATAGTCGCTTTCTTTGATGGACAACACCGAGCCCCGCACAATCCGGGCGTATTCCGGCATGGTTACAATACTGATGGCGATAATGGCATTTTCAATCCCTCGTCCAAGGGCCGCCATAAAGGCAATGGCCAGTAACATTGAAGGAAAGGAAAGCATAATATCCATCAGGCGCATGATGAGGTTATCAATTCTGCCACCAAAATAACCGGCAATGGAGCCCAGTACTGTCCCCATAGAAAGGGCTATGGCCACCGCCATCAGACCCACCTTCAGCGATATGCGGGCACCGTAGATAATCCGGCTCAAAATATCCCGGCCCAATTCATCAGTGCCCAGCCAATGTTGGGCACTGGGTTCTTGGAGCGCATCGGACATTACACCGTTAATGGGGTCGTATGGGGCAATGTATGGAGCAAAAATGGCCATCAATACTAGGCCAATTAGAAAGACCAAACTAGTCATGGCCAGTTTGTTTTTCTTTAGGCGGCGCCAAAAATCCTTAACTGGGGAGTATGTTTCTTCCACTATTTCCTGAGCAGTTGGGGCTGGCGCTTTGGCTAACTCTGACATGTTTACAACTCCCGTTCTTTTTATGAGTACTTAATGCGTGGGTCTAACCAAGCATAGAGCAAGTCTACAATGAGGTTTACCACCACAAATACCGTGGCGATGAAAATAACTGTTCCCTGTACCATGGGGTAATCCGATGCCATGATGGCATCTATTAACCGGCTACCTACACCGGGCCAACCAAATACCGTCTCGGTAAGGACCGCTCCCCCCATCAATACACCCAGTTGCAAACCAATGACAGTGATAATGGGAATGAGGGCGTTTCTTAAGGCATGGCGATAAACAACCACCGATTCCTTTAAGCCTTTAGCCCGGGCGGTGCGAATGTAATCCTGACGGATAACTTCCAACATGGTGGAGCGGGTCATCCGGGCAATGATGGCCATGGATGTTGTGGCCAACGCTGTGGCCGGCATAATTAAATGCAACAGGGCGCTCTTTAATGACTCCCAATCCTGGGTGAGAATGCTATCCAACACATATAACCCCGTGATGTGGGCCGGTTCCATCCCCACTGCAATCCGACCGGATACCGGCAACCAACCCAACGTCAGTGAGAAGAGGATAATCATCATTAACCCCAACCAGAAAATAGGCATCGACACACCCACCAGTGCACCAATCATACTTACATAGTCAAATATTGAATATTGCTTTACTGCCGAGATTACACCCACAGTTACCCCCACCACCGTGGCGATAAATATAGCCGCCAAGGCTAACTCCACTGTGGCTGGAAAACGGGCAAAGATCTCGTCCAACACCGGGGCGCGGGTCATTAAGGAGCGTCCAAAATCACCGTGCAGTAAGTCTGAAAGAAAGCGGGCAAATTGCACATAAATGGGGTCGTTAAGGCCCATGCTTTCCCGCAGTGCTTCGGCCTGTTCATTGGTACCGTGTTGTCCCAACATGTTCATGGCTGGGTCGGTGGTAAACAGGTGCAACACTAAAAATACAAATAAGCTTACCCCCAGCAGTACTGGGATCAGCATTAGGATACGTTTAATCAAATAACGGAGCATAATTAATTTAACCCCCTAATTATACCTAAGAAAGTAACATAGATATGGCCCAAATTAAATTTGGGCCATATCTCTATGCGCGCGCGTTTAAACTAAGGAAAATAATACTATTTTTTATCCACGTTGTGGAAGAAGACCACACCGGTTGGGTGCAAGCTAAAGTTGACCACATTATCTCTTTCCGCAGTCATTGCTGTGGCGTGGGAGATAAATACCCATGGAGCTTCTTCAATGACAATTTTCTGTAACTCACTGTAGATTTCTGCCCGTTTGGCCATATCAAATTCTTGACGACCTTGTTCAAGCAGTTGATCTACTTGTGGGTTAGCGTATTTGGCACTGTTTAGGCTACCGGCAATTTCCTTACTGTCCAACAGTGTCAGGAAGTTATCGGGGTCACCGTTGTCACCAATCCAACCATAAATCATCATATCGCCTTCAGTGACAATTTCCGGTGACACAATGGCTTTGTACTCAGTCCAAGGCCAAGCTTTAATTTCTGCAGTAATACCAACCTTTTGCAGGTCCCCTTGAATGGCTTCGGCCAACTTCTGTCCCACAGAGTTGTATGGACGGGGGTTGGTATAGGTTAACAGCGTAACCTTTAGGCCATCGGCGTAACCGGCTTCTGCCAGCAATTCTTTAGCTTTTTCCGGGTTGTATTCGTAAGGCTTGAGGTCCTTATCATAACCGGGCATAAAGGATGGCAGTGGGCCATTGGCCAAATCCGCTGTACCTTGATATAGATGTTCCACAATGGCTTCGCGGTCAATGGCATGGCTTACCGCTTGACGCAGTAGCGGATTGTTAAAGGGCTCTTTATTAGTAAAGAATGCTAAGTAGTTGATGTTCATACCAGGGTTCATCGCCACTTTAATGCCGTTGTCTTGCAGCGTCTTAACGTCGTTAGGGTCTACACCGTCCATGGCATCGATGGAACCAGTCATCAGTTCACTGGCCCGAACGGAGTTTTCCTTAACAAACTTAAAGATCAACTTGTCTAACTTAGGTGCTCCATCCCAGTACTCTTCGTTAGCCACCAGTTCGATGGATTGACCGCGGTCCCATTTAACAAATTTGAATGGGCCAGTACCCACCGGGTTGGCAATGAAGTCTTCACCATATTTCTCCACCGCGGTGGGGCTAACAATTGGTGCCGCCATACACATAGCCATGTTAGCTAAGAAAGGAGCGTATGGGTTGTTCAAAATGATTTTTACAGTGTATTCGTCAATTACTTCCACTGATTTCACCGGACCATATACAAAGCTCGCGTAGGGCATCGCCTCGGTACGGTTAGGTTCCAATTGACGGTCAATATTGAATTTTACTGCTTCAGCATTGAAAGGGGTGCCATCGTGGAATTTAACACCTTGACGCAGGTGGAAAGTCCACTCGGTTTTATCTTCATTGGATTCCCAACTTTCAGCCAAAGCTGGCTCAATCTCGGTGCTACCTTCTTTATAACGCACCAAGTTGTCATATACGTTTACCATTATTTTGGCAGATTCACCATCATCCACAAAGGCTGGATCCAAACCACGGGGGTCTGCACCTTGGGCAAATACAAATACTTTATCTTTTGCTTCGTCACTGGTAGCTTTTTCGCCGCCGCCGCAACCCACCAGTAATAGAGCCAACATGGCCACTGCCAGTACCACATAGAGCGTTCTTTTACGCATCATGTTATATATTCCTCCTCTTTTTATCCCCCTTCCCTAATTTAACGCGCATCACTAATCAAAAACAAAACCATAAAATTCCTTTTTGTACAACATCTGTAGACATAAGTTTACAGATACTGTGCAATAAATTATAAATATTCGACAAATATTTTAAAATTCCTCTGCTGAACCGGTGGTAAATAATAAAACCACTGCATAAAACTTACTGCTTTAGCACATGATAACCTTTGTAAAGGGGGTGAATTTTTATGCCACAAAGTATTAAGTGCAATGTCACTGAGTGTCAGTACAACAGCAATGTCATGTGTGATGCACCTATGATCCAAGTTAATCGCAATCATTCCAGCCAAGCGGATACCTCTGATCACACAAAGTGCGAAACTTTTAAACCTCAAATGTAAATAACTAAAGGGCGCATTAGATTGCGCCCTTTAAAATTTTAACACAGTTTAATTTATCGTGACATTAATTTATAATAATATCGGGTGGATTTTATTTTACGAGTTTGCCAACCGCTGGGCAGCATAGATAATCACAGCTATTTGGGCCAACAATATTGCCGGTACACCCCACTTAAACTTTAGCTTTTGGGTCTTATGACGCATTATGTGCATAGCCACCAGTGCCCCCATGGAACCACCAATGGCACAGACCAATAGCAACCGGCTCTCAGGCACCCGCCATTTATTCTTTTTAGCAAACCACTTATCCACCACAAACATCAGGAAGGCAATGGCGTTGACTAGGATTAAATAGAACTTAACAATTTGCAAAGTAAATTCCCCCAGCTAAAACAATTTTTACATGATATCTGCTATGCTATTTTTTCACAAACTTTTAAAATCTAAATGTTACATTTCATTATTGCATGCATTTTGATTTTTGCAAACAGTACCTAGTAAAATTATTTTTTATAAAGTCAATTAATTAACTAAGGGGGTGAACAATCTTGAAGGTATTCAAATCCACCTGCCCGTTGGACTGTTTAGATAGCTGTGGACTGTTGGTGCATGTGGAAAATGATCGAGTGGTTAAAATTGAGGGAGATGCTGATCATCCCATCACCCGAGGTTTTTTATGTTCTAAGGGTTACCGCCATTTGGAGCGACTATATAGCCCCCGCCGTATCACTGAGCCACTGTTAAAAAAACACGGGCAATGGCAGCCGGTTAGTTGGCAACAGGCCTATCATATCATTGCTGATAAGTTAACTGGCATCAAAGAAAAGTACGGCAGTACAGCGGTACTGCTTCACGATGGGGCCGGTGCTGGCGGCATGTTGCACAACTTAGACCGCCGTTTTTGCAACGCCTACGGTGGTGTCACCACGCTAAGGGGCAGCATTTGCTGGGGCAGTGGCATTGCCGCCCAGGAGCAAGATTTTGGTCGACTAAAGTTGCATCAATGGGACGACATACTAAATGCCAACCTAATTGTACTGTGGGGTAGAGATCCAGAAACCACCAACATCCATATGGTTCCCTTGATTAGAAAGGCGGTGGCCAACGGCGCCAAATTGATGGTGATTAATCCATTAAAAATTAAAGCGGCGGAGTATGCCCATCTGCACTTGCGTCCCCACCCTGGCACCGACGGTGCATTGGCGTTGGCCATGGCCCAGGTGATCATTGAACAAAACTTACATCGCCCGGACTTTGCCACCCAGTACGGTCACAACTTTACCGAATATCTGGCGCTGGTGAAAAACCATTCCCCGGAATGGGCCCAAAGGGTTACCGGCATTGATGAAAAAACCATCAGAGAAGCTGCAATTATCTATGGCCAAGCCGACGCCGCCACCATTTTGTTGGGTTACGGCATGCAGCGCTATGCCAACGGTGGTAATACAGTGCGAGCCATTGACGCCCTGGCAGCCTTAACGGGCAACATCGGCATCACCGGTGGTGGCATTAATTATGCCCACCAGCTTTGGCGGGGTGTCTTCAATGATATTGCGGGGAAACATTTGGCCACCGCCAGCCGCCAAATGGCGGTGCCGACACTGGCGGATGAAATTCTAAATGCCACCGCACCACCCATTAAAGCGATGATTGTCACCAGATCTAACCCCGTTAATCAGATGCCCAATATTAATAAGTTTAAGCAAGCCTTATCTACGCTAGATTTTATCGTAGTGGTGGATCTGTTTATGACTGACACCGCTGAAATGGCTGACTTAGTTCTTCCCTGCACCCATTTTTTAGAAGAGAAGAATTTAATTAAAAGTTCGTGGAATTATCATTTAAGTTATTGCCCCCAAGTGGTGCAGCCACCGGGAATCTGCAAACCGGACGTCGTGATCTTCACTGAGTTGGCCCAGCATATGCATCTGCCGGGTTTTGAGTTCAGCACCCCCAAGCAGTGGTTGGAGTGGGTGTTAGAGCCGGCAGCGGCTAATTACGGCATTACGCTGGCCAAACTGGCCCAGGGGCCAATTACTCATCCCACCGCAGCGGCCGTACCCTTTGAAGATGGTCAGTTTGAAACAGCCAGCGGTAAATTTGAGTTTTTAACCGCCCCTTACCAGGGGTTGCACGAACCAATCTGTGATCAATACCCGCTAAAGCTAATCACCGCCCATCACAAACATTATATGCATTCACAGTTTTATCAAGATTTTGATGATCAGGTGCCAATGGAGGTGGAAATTAACCCGCTGGAAGCCAAAAAACGCGGTTTGTCAGCGGGCCAAAGGGCCAAAATTAGCAGTCCCAGGGGCAGCATGCCAGTGAAAATTGTGATTACAGATAAGGTGCCGGAAAGGGTAGCTTTAGTTTATCAAGGGCGCTGGCTAAAACAAGGCGGTGGCATCAACCAACTCACCCCAGATTTCATCCCCGACCTAGGCCCCGGCACCGCCTTTTATGATTGTAAATGTGAGATAAGTTCTACGGGCAGGCGTGGAAACCCGCCTCTACGATTATAACTGCACATGCCAACAAAGGGCTCGATCTGTACAGATCGAGCCCTTCAATAATTCAAAATTCATAATTCATAATTTTATGGCATTCTATTCCATAACCAAATGTGGTTTTCCTGGCAGGTAGTGAACTGCTTTGATGTATCTTACGGTGCCGGTTTTAGCCCTCATTACGATGGTTTCGGTTTCAGCACGGTCATTACTTAGGTAACGTACACCGCGCAACATTTCACCGTCGGTAACGCCGGTGGCAGCAAAGATGGCGTCATCACCCTTTACCAGGTCATTCATATATAAAATCTGCCGGGGGTCCTTTAACCCCATATCCATACAACGCTTATATTCCTCGTCATCTTCCGGCACCAGTCTGGCTTGCATTTCGCCACCTAAGCATTTAAGGGCAGCGGCAGCAATTACCCCTTCCGGGGCCCCACCGATGCCAACATATAAATCAATACCAGTGTCGTCAATGGCAGTGGAAATGGCTGCCCCCACATCACCATCGCCAAACAGTCTTACCCGGGCGCCAGCATTGCGCACCGCTTCAATGATCTGATTGTGGCGTTCCCGCTCTAAGATCATCACCGTTAAATCGCTGATGTTCTTACCATTGGCTTCAGCTAAAATTTTCAGGGTTTTATCCATAGGATCATCCAGATGAATTTTTCCGGCTGCTCTGGGGCCTACCGCAATTTTTTCCATATACATATCCGGTGCATGCAGTAGATTTCCTTTATCTGCAATGGCCACCACCGCCATGGCATTGCCGTAACCTTTGGCCACTAGGTTAGTGCCCTCCAGTGGGTCAACGGCGATATCCACCTTTGGTGAATCCCCATGGCCCAGTTTTTCTCCAATATATAGCATGGGAGCTTCATCCATTTCTCCCTCACCAATTACCACAGTGCCATCCATATTTACTGTATCAAACATTGCTCTCATTGCAGAGGTTGCTGCATTGTCAGCCTCATTCTTTTTGCCTCGACCCAGCCAACGGCCACAAGCCAAAGCAGCCACTTCGGTAACCCTAACAATCTCCATCGCCAATTCGCGATCCATAAGTCAACCCCCTAAAAGTGTATAATATATTTTTATTATAACATAATATATGGCCTTTATTAACTAATTAGTATGCATAATTCAAATTTAATTTCCCGCATACTTGCTGATTATAGCCCAGGTTCTTTAACTGCTTCCTCTTCAGTGGCCTCTTGATAGACCCGACGGGGGTAGGCAATTTTGATCCCCTGCTGATAACTGTTGCGCCAAATATACTCTTTTAACATTTTTTCTATCGTCCAGACAGAACTAGGTTTTGTTTGACCAATGATGGTAAAGGTACCACCTTTGTCATTGTTATCAATGTCCGATACACCGTAGACCTGCAATGGTTCCTTAATGTTGCCTTCACTGTCCAACAACATATGTTCATGGAAATCACCTTGCACCTGCTTACAGACATCTTCCAGCATGCGACGCAATCTAACCGGGTCTTCTTCAAAGGGGAAAGTTACGGTAACTATCGCCCGCAATTCCTTGCGGTTATAATTGCGCACCGAGCGGATTTCTGAATTGGCCAGATAAAATTTCTTGCCCGACCATTCCCGGACAGTGGTAAGGCGCAGTCCAATTTCTTCAATGGTACCGGTTACCTCGCCGCCGTTAATTTCTACCCAATCACCCACATGGAACTGATCTTCAAACATAATGAAAAAACCAGTAATTACGTCTTTAACCAAGCTTTGGGCACCAAAACCAATGGCCACACCCACAATACCGGCACTGGCTATAATGGGGGTAATGTCCATAAATTGCTTGAGAATCAAAATTACACCCACAATGTAAACCACATACCTAGTTAATGACATCAGCATCGAGATTAACGACTGTTTTTTGTTTTCGTTCAGTTTGTGCGTGACAGAAAATGCTTGATAAATAATTTTCTTGCGGATTACTAAAGTGGCATAGCCTAACAAGATAATTACCAAAATGGTCAGGGATTTATGGATAGCTGGCTCCCAGTTCATATCGGCAAAATAATTGATTAACCATTCTTCCACCTTAAAACACCCCCGTGTATTGTAGAATTACCCTATAAATTATAGACACTTTTCTATTCCATCGTCAATGTACTTTGCAAATTTGCCAGTTAGGGGGTTTTAATCAACTACTCCGTCACCGCCTCCGATTCTACCTGTTCAGGCTGCGGAGTTACCTCCGACTCTTCCACCGATGGTTCCGACTGTTGGTCAACCGGTTCGGTCACCGGTTGTGCTGTCTGTTGCGGCGGTGGTTCGGTGGCCGGTTTAGGCTGAGCCTCTGGCTCAGTCTTTGGCTGTTCAACCACCGGCGGTTGGGTGACCGCAGGGGTTTCCGGTGGCTTGGCAGGTGGTGGTGTATATGCCATTTTGGCTGGTTTTTCAACATAGCCCTTTTCAATGACAGCCATCATGTACTGCTTCCATACAGGGCCGGCAACGGCGCCACCACTGCCGGCACCATAAACCGGTCTGTTGTCGTTGTTGCCCACCCAAATGGCAGTGGCCAAGTTGTTGGTGTAACCCACAAACCACAGGCAGCGGTTGTCATCGGTGGTGCCTGTTTTGCCCGCACTTTCCCAAGGAATTCGGGCATAGCTTCCGGTACCACCACTGACCACGTTCTTTAACATCTGGTGCATGTTATTGGCCGCCTGGGCAGAAATTACTCTGCTAGGTTTAGGTTGGTGTTGAAAAATAACTATGCCGTTGATATCCTTTACCGTTTCAATAAAATATGGCTTATTGTACAAACCCTGGTTGCCAAAAACAGCATAGCCAGTTGCCATTTCCAACGGTTTAATGCCATGGTACATACCCCCTAGGGCCAAGGCTGCAAAATTACGATCGTTTTCTGTAATGGTGGTGATACCAAAATTTTTTAGATAATTAATGGTTCGGTCAAAACTCATTTTATTAACCACTTCGGCCACCGGTACGTTAAGCGAACGTCTGATGGCCTCTGGTAACGACACACTGCCTGTTGACGTGCTGGAGCCTTTAATTAAGTACCCATTAAAGCTTTTAGAGGCAGCGTTAAGGCGAGAGTGCATATTAATGATACCGGCATCTAAAGCAGCAGCATATACAAAGGGCTTGATGGTGGAACCCGGTTGCCGCGGTGTGACCGCTAAGTTATTTTGATCAGTTGCGAAATCCACACCGCCCACTAAACTGGCCACCGCTCCGGTGCGAGGTACCACCGACACCAAAGCCAAGTTGCTGGCACCGATGCCCCGCTGTTTAAAGGTGTCCATTGCTTGGGAAACGGTAATTTCTGCCTGCTGCTGCATTTGAGTATTTAGCGTGGTATGCACCACCAGGCCGCCTTTATAAATGTTTTCGTGGCCGATTAGTTCTTCCAACTGATCAATGGCAACCGAAGTAAAATAGGGATGTTTAAAGTTTAACTCAGTCGGTGGCAACACTTTGATCTCTTGCTGCAACGCTGTAGCATATTGTTCCATACTGATCATCCCTAAACCGACCATGCGGTTGAGAATTGCCCGTTGCCTTTTTATGGCGTTATCCAAATGTCCGTGCAGCTCATATTGGCTGGGCTGATTGGGTACCGCTGCCAGTAGCGTGCTTTCGGCCAAGTTCAATTGGGCGGCCGGTTTGCCAAAGTAATGTTGGGCCGCTGTTTCCACCCCGTAATAGCCGCTACCAAAATAAATTTCATTTAAGTACATACTTAATATCTCTTGCTTGGTGTACTTTTGTTCTAGGGCAATGGCTAAGGCCGCTTCTTTAAGTTTTCTTTCATAGGTCCGTTCATAGGTTAAAAAAAGATGCCGGGCCAACTGTTGGGTAATGGTGCTACCGCCCTGAACCACAGCATGGTTTCTGATATTTTCTACAAAGGCCCGCATGGTGCCAAAGATATCAATGCCACCATGTTTGTAAAAGCGGTGATCTTCAATGGCAATTATGGCCTGCTGCATTTCCGGCGAAATATCCTCTATGTCAACACAAACCCGATTTTCTGCGTATAATTCCGCCAATAACACATTATCTGCTGAGTAAATTTGGGTTTTTTGTATCGGTTGGTATTGGTAACTGGCCAACCCCACTTGGGCGGTAATATCTTTATAATAACGCTCGTAAAACCAACCGATGGTGGCACCGATGGTAATTAAAATAATCAGTGAAAAAATCAATATAATTTTTAATAAGGTGTAATACTTTGTTTTTTCATTGTCCTTTTGTTGGTTTGGTTTCATAAATTCTCCCCGCTCCCCTATATCAATTCGCTAATTAATTTATGAGGAAAATCAAGTAACATACCACTTTAATTATTGTTAAAATAACTACTAAAAATAATTTTTTTGTAGAAGAGCCATAAAATGCAAAAATGGGCTTGTATCACAAGCCCAGTAGTTTGAAATTAAAAACTACTCTACACTAGCCAATTCCGATTGTACTTCTAACTTTTTAGGCAACACCATCACCCACTTTTCAGGATGACGCACCGTTTTGCCGGTTTCATTATTTTTTAACGTAAAGGTGTTGTTCTGATACAGTTTTTTAAAATTCTCTTCCGAAGTCAGCGCCTGTTGATGGGTATATTGTAACGCCTGAGTCTTTAAATACTTCCACGCTCGGAAGCGCACATAAACTGAGGTCAAACAAATTAATAGTCCATATAACCAGGGATCAATAAAAACTATAAAAAACAAGCCCAGTATTAAACCCAGTCCCGCCAACCGGGACAGGTAATAAAGGCCAATGATTAGCCGAGATAATGTCACTTTCCCATCGGCCACTTGGCGATTGTAATACTCTATACTCTTGCGGTTATCCAGATTGAGCTTTATTTTATTTTTTTGCATATATTCTTTAAGAACGGTAAAACGTAACGCTTCACTCACAGCTCTGCACTCCTTGATTAAGTTTAATAATATTATTCTACTAAAATTTAACATATCCTTTTAAACTGGTATAATGTATAAAAAAACATTTTAAGGATGTGTGATGATTGAAAAAAAGAGTAGCGGTTTTAACCGGTGGCGGAGATGCCCCAGGGCTTAATGCAGTGATACGGGCCATTGTAAAAACAGCCATTAGGCAATATGACTATCAAGTGATTGGCTTTTTGGATGGTTTTAAAGGGGTCATTGAAAAACAACTGATTAACTTAACAGAAAAAAACGTATCGGGTATTTTGCCCCGGGGGGGCACCATTTTAGGAACCACCAACCGAGATAATCCCTTTCACTACTGGGTAAACGATCGGTATGAAGATAAATCGGACCAATGTATCGCAACCATTAAAGAACATGCCGATTGTTTAATCGTCATTGGTGGCGATGGGTCACTGGGCATCGGTTATGATTTATTCCAAAAGGGCCTGCCGGTGATTGGATGTCCCAAAACCATTGATAACGATTTGCGGTTAAATAATTCCCAAACCTTTGGCTTTGATACTGCCTACGCCTATGCCACCGAAGCGTTAGATAGGTTACATTCCACCGCAGAATCCCACCACCGCATTGTCTGCCTAGAGGTGATGGGACGCAACGCCGGTTGGATCGCCCTTTATTCCGGACTGGCTGGGGGAGCCGATGTAATTTTAATTCCGGAAATACCCTTTAGGTATGAAAAAATTGTGGACAAGATCAACGAAAGGTTAGCCCATAACAAAAAGTTCAGCTTGGTGGTGGTGGCAGAGGGGGCCATGCCAGAGGGTGGAGAAGCCATTTATCAAAACAGCTCCCATGAGGGCAGCCCTTTAAGGCTGGGGGGTATTGCCGACGTGGTGGCCAACCAGTTAGAAAAAATCACCGGCCGGGAGGCCAGATCAATTGTGTTGGGACACTTGCAGCGAGGAGGCAGTCCCACAGCCCATGACCGCATCCTTGCCACCCTATACGGTGCTGCCGCCATGGATTTAGTGGCCAAAGAACAGTACGGTTATGTGGTTTCTTTAGATAACAACCAAGTGACCCCAGTCCCCTTGGCTGAAGCAACCAAAGGTATTAAAACCGTCGCGGTGGACAGCGATTTAGTTAACACCGCCCGAAAGATCGGGATCTCCTTTGGCGATTAGTGGTAACAAACTGTAGCGGTCGGTTTTAGCACCAACCCCCGAAACATCCAAACGAAACCCAGGTGTCTTTTGCCTTTGTTTTTTAGATAAAAGGTTAATTAAAAAACCCGGCGCCTGCTGCAGTAAGCGAACGACATATAGTTGAGCAGCGAACCGAAGTTAGCGAAGGAGGCTGCCGGAGACAGCCGGATGAGCTTAGTTCGGTCTGCGAAACTATCCCCAAAGTGAGCGGTGCAGCAGGCGCCGGGTTTACCGTAACCTTTATCTCAACAGGTGAATAAAAATCAAACCAGGCAAAAGACACCGGCTGAGAACTCTAATCTACCGTTCTAACCGTTGTTTTTCTGCCAATGTCAAACTTTGGGAAGTGTAGATAATTACCTTTGGCCTACAGCCACTTTTATTTAAGGCACCCATCACCGCAAAACCGTCCACCTGGGGCATAACAACATCTAAGATAATTATGTCTGGGTTACTGCCGATGGCCAACTCTATACCTTGTTGACCGGTGTCAGCCATAATAACCCGGTACCCCTCTTTTTTTAAGACGGTGGCCAAATAATCCCTCACCGAATAATCATCATCTATCACCAACACCGTAGTGTCTGTTGCCGACTTACCTCCGTTGGCTTTGGCCAATTCAGCCAGTAAAACATCTCTATCCGCTGGCTTTTTTAGATACCGCACATCATCCGAAACCATTGGCAATGTAAAGGTGAAGACCGCCCCCTGGCCCTCTTCACTGGTCACGCCAATGCTACCACCATGCAGTTGCACCAGGTTTTTGGCAATGGCCAACCCTAAACCGGTACCACCGTATTCCTTGGAGATGGCGCCCACCTGCCTAAATTCATCAAAAATTACTTCTTGGTCCTGCTGGGCAATACCAATGCCAGTGTCAGCAACACTGATAGCTAACATATTGTTCTGACCAGCGGCAGAAATGGTGATTTTACCACCGGAGGGAGTAAACTTCACCGCGTTGGTCAATAAATTCAAAAACACCTGCCTCAGTTTATCTCTGTCTGCCCAAACTGTATAACGATGCTGACAAAGTTGGTTAGTCACCTGCAATTGTTTGGTCTGCACATCGGCCTGTACCATTGCCAGTGCCTTCTCTAAAGAATCCGCTGGATCCACTGCCGCAAAATGTAATTCCATCTCAGCAATTTCCAGCTTAGTTAAATCCAATAGATCATCGATCAAATTTAACAGGTGTTGCCCACTGACGTTTATCTCCTGCAAGTATTTTTCTTGGTTGGAGTTTAAATCACCAACCACTTTGTCTAACAGTACGTCGGAAAAACCAATCACAGCATTTAATGGCGCCCGCAGTTCATGGGATAATGCCGCCATAAATTTAGACTTCTGCCTACCTAATCGCAGTAATTCTTCATTTTTTAGCTGCAGTTCATGGCTGGTTGCTTGTAGTTCCTCGGTTTGGGCTCGCATTTCTTCGGCATAGGCTTGCAATTCTATCGATTGAGCCTTTAATTCTTCACTCTGAGCATTCAATACCTCGTTTTGGTGCACCAGTTGTTCATTCATTCTCTGTAGTCTGTGGGACAATTCCACCGCCCGTCGGTGGGATAAGGCGTTGTTTATTGCCACTCCCGCCAAAGAACAGAGATCGGACAGTTCTGCCAGTTGCTGGTCAGTGATTGGCTGTAAAGCCGCTAAACTAACCACCCCAATGGCTTGGCCATTAAAAACCAGTGGCACAGCCACTATGGCAGCGGGTTTGATATTACCACCCAACCAATTGACTGCATAAGCAGTGTCCGGGAGTATGTCCTTTAGTATTTGGGGTTGTAACGTGGTTACCGCCAGCCCTTCTAAACCCTCTTCCATCTTTAATTCTTCCCGTTGTGTTAACATTTCTTCACCGGGGCAGTAAAGGGCTTGCCGCACCAACCTTTTTCCTTCAGCATCAACTAAAAATACCGCCCCCACTTGAAAACCCATGGTGCTGCAAATTTTCCCAAAGGCGTTACTCAGCAGCGCATTGAGCTCTATGGTTGAACCCAGTTGTTCCAAAATTAATTGTCTATTTTGCTGCATTTGAAATTGTTCGCTCAATCCCCGGGCCATAAAGTTTAGGGCATCGCCCAATGTCCCAATTTCATCCTTAGATTCCACCCTAATGCGTTTAGAAAAGTCACCCCGTGAAAAGTTCCGGGCATTTTCAGCCATAACCACCAGCGGTCTCAATACACCGCGATAATCTCTTTTCCGTTATAACCAATGCCCCGCCATGTGCCTTCCTCGCCGCGGCTAACCTTTGTCACCAATTCACTGTTTAATTTAACATGCCGGGCTGAATCAATCTGATTTCTTAAGCCTGTTAAAACAGCGCGCTCTTTGTCAATTAAAATCACATCACCGGTTTCACCTAAGTTCATCCGGCTGTTTAATAGGGGATTAACAACCTCATCAATATTGATGCGGCACACCAGCACCCCGGCGTACTCTACCCAATACGGCTGCGCCCAATTAATCACCGGAATGGAAAAGGCAATGCTATGTTGATTATTTTTGAGCGAATAATAGGCATCTTGAAAGCAAATGCTCCCAGTGCTTAAAGGCAGCTTTACCAGATCGTCAACCGGTCTTGCAGTATCAATGCGACTTTGGTCGGTGGATAACATAATGTGCCCGCTGGCAGTGATCAAATAAATTTCATCATAGCTGCCATATTGGGTTTGCATATCCAACCAATATTGCCGCTGTTTGGCCGCCAGCGCCCCTTCATTGGCTGTTCCCAGGGCATTGATATATTGTTGCAGCAAGGGGTCCTTAGACATTAAGATCACTTCGTTTTCCCGGCAATTTAACCACCGTTGGATATCATTTTCTATAACATCCGCCACCAGATCAAATTCTTGGTACTTTTCCTGATAATCCAGTTCCAGTTCGCGACTGTAGTTTATGTAAATATTAATTGAACCCAGCAAAAGCATCGATAGACATACAATGGTAATTAACTTAAAACCAACACCTTTATTCATATTGCCCATCCTTAATGGGCAGGTAAACCGAAAAAGTTGTGCCCTTACCGACCTCACTCTGCACCACTACCCGTCCCCGGTGTTGTTCAATAATGCTAAAGGTAATGCATAACCCCAGGCCGGTGCCGTTTGATTTTGTGGTGACAAAGGGCATCCCTAAATCTTTAATTTTCTCTGGGGGAATGCCACAGCCGGTGTCCTTTACATCTAACCTAATTTCCCGTTGATCCGATAAAAAGTAGGTGGCAATGGTTATGGTGCCATTTTTGTCCATGGCCTCCAGAGCATTTTGGGTTAGGTTTAACAGCACTTGTTTAAATTTGCCAATATCAATTGCCACTGGCGGTACATTTTCGGCCAAATCGATAGCAACATTAATATTTTTCATCAGCGCTTGGGACTGAAAAATTAGCACCATCTCTTGGATCAGTAAATTAATGTCTGCCTCGACAAACTGGGGGGGTTGGGGTTTGGCCAATGACAGAAAATCTCGGATTACTTCACTCATCCGCTCAATTTCGCTGTTAATTATGCTGATATAGTTAGCGGCACTGTCATCAAGGGCTTTGCTGGCTAAAATTTGCACAAAGCCTTTAATGGCTGTTAATGGGTTTTTAATTTCATGGGCCATGCAGGCAGCCATTTGTCCCACAATGGCCAGCTTCTCTTTCTCTTGCAATAGATGTTCCTTCTGTTTAAGTTCGGTCACATCGTTGATTACCGCCACCGCCCCCAATTGTTGGCCCCGGTGATCATAAATTAGATCGGTGTTAATGTTTAGAATTTTAATGCCCTTAACAGTGTCCACTTCCGCCTCGTAATTTCGCACCCGTCGGTTGTTTTCCAAGGTATACTTTAATAACCCCAATTGTCTAAAACAGGGAAACGCCTGATAAAAATTGCAACCAATAACATCAATATCAGCGTTGAGGAAAAATTCTTTAGCCCAGCGATTGCAAATATTTATGTTAAGGTTTTTATCCACCGCCACCACCGCTGCCGAAAGACAACCCAGAATGGAATCGGCACTGACCTGCAATTCTTCATAGGCATGTTTTAAAGTGCTAACATGGGCCGCCTGTTCACTAAGCTGCCGTTGTTTCGTCAGCGCCCGGGACACTAAGTTAGCTAGGGTATTGTACCGCACCGGCTTAGGCAGATAATCCAGCGCTCCCAACTTAATGGCGCTGGCCGCCACATCCTCATTGCCATAGGCAGTCATAATAATTACACCGATGTTGGGGAATTGTTGCTTTATTTTTGCCATCAACTCTAATCCGTTGCCCCCGGGTATAATCACGTCTAAAATCACCAAATCCGGACATTCTTCCATCACTAATCGCCAGGCGTCATTGGTGTTGGAGGCGCAAATCACTTGATAACCAGCCAATTCCAAATAAAGTTTGATGGTCTGTAGATGTAGCAGCATATCATCCACAACCAGTACTTTAACATGTGCATTAGTACCAAAATTTCCTTGTTTAATTCTCAACACCTCGTTCCTGAAGAAAAAATGCCATTGTAATTTTAATGGTACTTCGACCATTATCATTTTTATCCTGCATAACAAATTCAATAAATTCGCAAAATTGCCATAATGGTTAATTCTTTATTACAACAATCTTAAAAATATAAAAAAACCCGTTGTTATTTAAAACAACGGGTTGTAAGGCTGCTAAAATACAAAAAACTTCCTTATAGTTTAGGAAGTCTTAATGGAGGCGGCACCCAGATTTGAACTGGGGAATGGAGGATTTGCAGTCCTCTGCCTTACCACTTGGCTATGCCGCCAATAATATCTAATTGGTGCCGGAGACCGGAATCGAACCGGTACGATGATCGCTCATCGCAGGATTTTAAGTCCTGTGCGTCTGCCAGTTCCGCCACTCCGGCACAATGGAGCGGAAGACGGGATTCGAACCCGCGACCCTCGCCTTGGCAAGGCGATGCTCTACCACTGAGCCACTTCCGCATATTATTTTCTGGTGCCACGGGACGGAATCGAACCGCCGACACGAGGATTTTCAGTCCTCTGCTCTACCGACTGAGCTACCGTGGCATGATAACCTTTGATAACTTGTTGGCGGAACTGACGGGACTTGAACCCGCGATCTCCGGCTTGACAGGCCGGCATGTTAACCACTACACCACAGTTCCAAGTGGGATCAGCTCCCGCTGACATAGTCTAGTATACATAAACTGCGAGACGTTGTCAATTGTTAATTTTAATTTATTTTTAAAGAAACATTCCATGGCGGGGATGAAACCCCGCCTCTACACAGCAAACTGTAAAATCATTTCTCGCACCAGCTTAGCCGCCAATAACGCCGTTCTGTCTGAATGATCTAACAGAGGGTTTACCTCCACCAAATCCATGCCCACAACATTTAATGGTGCTAACATATGGATGGCCTGGATAATTTCTTTAGAGGAACAGCCACCGGGTTCCGGCGTACCGGTGCCGGGGGCAAAGGCGGGGTCCACCACATCTATGTCCAACGTTACATAAATCGGTCGCCCTTGGAGTTGTTCCACCAGTTGACTGAGTGGCTCCAGCAGCTGATCAATAAACATATTGGTATGTGCTTTGGCATACCTGAACTCTTCCCTGGTGCCGGAACGAATACCAAATTGATAAACGTTATGGCCACCAATCAATTCTACCGCCCGGCGGATCACTGTGGCATGGGAATGGGTTTCGCCAATGTATTCTGGCCTTAAATCTGCATGGGCATCAAAATGGAGCAGTGCTAGGCCGGGGTAATGCTTAGCCACTTGGTCAATGGCTGGCAGACTAACCAGATGTTCTCCACCCAATAAAAAGGGTAACTTTTGATCGGTCAGTATTTGCCCAATGGTTTGACCAATGATGTCTAAACTGGCGCCGACATTGCCAAAGGGTATGGCCACATCTCCGGCATCATGGTATTGGCAATCAGCCAAATCCCGATCTTGGTAGACGCTGTACTCTTCTAGCCCATAGGATACTAAACGAATTTGTTGAGGGCCCTGGCGGGTACCCGGGCGAAAACTAGTGGTAAAATCCATCGGGGCACCCACCAATATTAATTTTGCATCATTATAATTGGGCGTACTACCCATAAAATCATTGTACTTTTCCACCAGTGGCAGCATATCCGGCCTCTCCTTTATTTGTAGATGGCTTGGACAAAGGGCGGTAGCACAAAGGCTGCCTTATGGATTTCCGGAGTATAATACTTGGTTTGGTAGCCTGGGAATTTGCTGGCCACCACTTCCAATGGGTCATGCTTTTTGGAACCCATGGTGAAGGACCACATGCCGGTGGGGTAGGTGGGAATAAAAGCCAATAAAACCCGGGTAATGGGAAAAATGCTGGCAATGTCATCATGCACCCGTCTCATTAGCTTTTTATTAACCCAAGGTGATTCGGTTTGAGCCACAAATACCCCGTCCTCTGTTAAGGCTTCATAAATATTTTGATAAAATTCTTTACCAAATAAGCCAACGGCTGGGCCGATGGGATCTGGAGAATCAACGCAAATCACGTCATAGGTGTTTTTGTGATCTTGCACATGCTTAACACCATCTTCATAACGCACTTCCACTTTGGGATCATCCAAGGCACAGCTAATGCTGGGCAGATACTGACGGGCATTTTCCACCACCCGGGCATCAATTTCCACCAAAGTGGCCTTTTCCACAGTGGGGTACTTAATAATTTCGCGAATGGTACCACCGTCACCGCCACCAACTACCAGCACTTGCTTGGGGCTGCCATGGGTGTTCAGTGCAGGGTGGGTAATCATTTCGTGATATACAAATTCATCCTTCTCAGTGGTTTGAATAATGCCGTCCAAAAATAAGGTGCGACCATAGTTATAGGTATCTACCACCGCTAAGTGCTGAAATGGTGTCTGCTCGCTATGCAGTGTTTCTTTCACCTGCAATCCCAAGCGCATATGTGGGGTTTGTTGTTCGGTTGCCCATAAATCAAATACATGTTTTTCATTGTTATCAAACAATTGTAAATCCTCCTTTATCTACCATTGGTACCAATTTTACCACAAACACATCATATTATATCAAATGGTGTCAAAAAATAAACCATTTTTAAATTAGAATATCTAAACATAAAAGGTGGAAATATATCCTTTGAAGGTTATATTTAAATTACCCATGTAGGAGGTAGATTATGAGCAAAACAGTTGTGGCTGCTTTCGCTAACCGCGAGCAGGCAGAAAAAGCGGTAAACCAGTTGCGGAGTGAAGGCTTTGAAAAGGAAATTTCGGTGGTGGCAAAACAAGACAATGCCGGTCAAAATCAAGGCATGCAAATGGGCAACATGACCGGTGGAGATTCTGTCAGTGATGGTGCCACCACCGGCGGCGCCCTGGGTGCTTTAGCTGGGCTGGCTGTTGGTGCCGGTGCGTTGGCCATCCCTGGTCTCGGAGCTCTTGTGGCTGCCGGACCAATTGCCGGTATGTTATCGGGAGCTGCCACCGGTGGCTTGGCTGGTGGCTTGGTGGACTTTGGCATTCCAGAAGCTGAAAGCAAACAACTGGAAGAGGATGTCAGACAAGGTAAAGCTTTAGTGGCAGTAAAAACCGATCGGGCCGAGGAAGCCGCCCAAGCACTGCGCAACAATGCAGGAGAAAACGTAAAGATTCACGGTTAATAACTAAAACCCGAGGCCAACCACCTCGGGTTTTTGTTTGGGTCGGGGCGCAGGTAACTAACAAAAGGGCTCAAATTCATATGTAGGGGCTTGATTCATCAAGCCCACTAAAGCCGGGACCGATGAATCGAGGGTCTACAAAAGTCTTTACCTGTTGTGATGAATGATAAGCAATAACTAATTTCCTTTTAATCTTTGATAAATACCTTGATAAATTAAGGCATCCTCTGCTTGCCGGCCGTTAGATTCACAAATGATGGTGGGTTCCAGCTTTCGTTCCACCAGCAACTCCGCCAGCGGGGCAAAATTTGGACCAAATTCTGTCTCTAAAGTGGTATGGTGCTTTTTTTCACCGGCTTTGGTAAATTCAATGGGACTAAAGTGAACATGCAAATGTTTTAACACATCTGACCCCAAAGCGGCCTCAATTTTGTCCAGCACTTCAGCAAACTTTTTCTTATCAATTAAACTTCCTTGGTTGACGGCGTGCAAATGACCAAAGTCCACACAGGGCACTACGTTATCCGCCACTGTACATAGATCTAAAATCTCATCCAGCGAGCCCATTTGATTGATTTTACCCATGGTTTCGGCAGCTATTTTAATGTTACTTAACCCCTCCGCTACCGCCTCCTTTAATACATTGGCCAGCGCCACCTTAGCCCGCTGATAACTGGCCATCCGGTCTTTGCCAGGCCCACCGCCGGGGTGCATCACCACTGTGGTGGCTCCCATCCACTTAGCGGCCCGCATTGATTTTAGAATGTGACCTTTGGTTTTTTCTATTATGTCGGGATCCTCAGAGCTTAAATTGATGTAATAGGGCGCATGAATGCTGAGCGCAATATTATTTGCCCGGGCCAGCTCGCCCAACTTTTCAGCAAACTCCTCCTTAATGCGTACCCCCCGGGAACATTGATACTCATAGGCAGTAAGCCCCTGGGCCGCCAACCAAGCTGGCATGGCCAAAGAACTTTTATTTCCTTGCTGATAAAAAGAATCGGGATTGCCGGCGGCACCGAATCTAATAGGCATAACTATTACCTCCAATAACTGTTGTATCTATATATTACCTGTGAAATGGTAAAAATAACAATGTTTTTGTAACAATTTGCCTGGGGCAGGTAAAAGTAAATATCTGGAAGAATACAAGTTAATAAATTTCTTTTTGTTACTGGGAGGTCATTACTTAATGTGGGTTAACAAATGGCTGCGCCAATTGATTGTATTGGTGATTTTTTTATTCCTGATAATAGCCTTAGAAAATCGGCAGGTGGTGCAAACTATTTCTGACTTTGGCAATGAGCAGCGGCTGACGGTGCTGATACCACAGCCATGCACCACCCTTGATCCAGCCAAAGTCACCGATCGGCAATCGGCAATGATTATCAATAATATTTATGAGGGATTGGTTAAATATCAACCCCAGTCTACAGATATTGAACCGGCATTGGCCACTAAATGGGAGGTTAAGGAAAAGGGCAAAGAATGGATATTTTCCTTGCGGCGGGATGTAAAGTTTCACGATGACACCCCCTTTAATGCCCAAGCAGTGAAAGCCTCGGTGGAACGGGTAATGGTCAATAAACAAACCATGCCCTATGCTGAAATGGCCTTTGGCATGGTGGATAAAATTGAAATCCTTGATGACTACACCGTTAAGTTTATTCTTAAATATCCCTATGCTCCCTTTCTGCATAATTTAGCCATGCCTTGGGCGGCACCGATGGTCAGTCCCACCGCGGTGGCCAATTTTGGGGCTGATTTTGGCACTCACCCCGTTGGCACCGGACCCTATCGCCTGGAAAAGTGGCAACCAGATGGCACTTTAATATTAGCGGCCAACGAGAAATACTGGCAAAGGTCGCCCCAAACTAAACAAGTACACATTAAAGTGGAAGCCAATGCTGAACAACGCTATCAACAGTTGGCCACCGGCAAAGCGGACATCATCACCAATGCGCCATTGGACCAGGTGGCTAAAGCAGAGCAACAGCGGCTAACTGTTGTTCAACAACCCAATTTATCTATTAATTATTTGGGTTTCTATAACAACAAGCCCCCCTTTGACTCCAGTCGCATCCGGCGGGCTGTGCTAATGTCTTTAGATCGGCCGCAACTGATTAAAGACTTGTACAACAACCGATTTGCCAGCGCCGAAAGTTATATTCCGCCAAATATGCTGGGGCACAGTGATAAATTAACCCAATACCCTTACAATCCCACTGCCGCCAAGGAGTTATTACAGCAAAACGGTTATCCCGACGGCATGACGATAACTTTAATTACTTATCAACAACCGATGCCATATAACTCGGTGGGGGGAGAAGCATTGGCACTGGCCATCAAAAAACAACTGGTTGACATGGGCATTACTGTGAATATCAAAGCTTACCCCTGGTCTGAATACAAAGCAGCCCTAAAGCAACAGCAAGGCCACTGTTTTCTCTATGGCTGGACCAGTGATAACGGAGATCCGGACAATATCCTTTACCCCTTGTTAACCAGCCCGCAAATTGATCGAGGGTTAAATGTAACCAGATATAGTAACCCCCAGGTGGACAGAATGCTGGCCAGCGCTCAACAAGTTACTGATCGCAAGTCTCGGCAAACCATTTATTATCACACCCAGCAGATTATTTTGCAAGAGGCTCCGTGGGTTGTGTTAAATTACGGGTGTGATTTTACCATCACCACCCCAAAGGTTAGGGATATAACTTATAATGCTGTGGGTGGATTATGTTTTGATACAATGCATAAAGATTAAACCTGTAAGGCATGCTAAATATTAAGAGGTGATGGTATGCCACAGCCAACGGTAATGTGCGAAGTTAACAGTTGTACCCACTGGTTACCTGGTAATTTATGTGGTGCAGAAAACATCGACATTCTGCACGAGGAACCCCAAAACATGGCCCGAGCCGCCCCCCATACTCAGTGTAAAACCTTTTATAAACGAGGTGGAATCACCAGTTACTTGGGTTCGATGGATAATGTGAACTGGAGCGGACTGGTATCTGGCCCAGTCAGAGCTGGCCAACAAATTACCCCTTCTGTTAGTTGCATTGTGGACAGTTGCAAATATTGGGAAGAGGGCAACTTATGCTTAGCTAAAACAATTACTGTTACCGGAAATAACGCAGACGAATGTCAGGATACCAATTGCCAAACCTTCACTTTGAAATAAGTGGTAAAAACTTACAGTTATATCCTATTACTAGTAACACATACTATATTTAGGCATTGTTCCAAAATTACATAACATGTAGGAGGTATTAAAGTAAAATGATGCAACAAATGCAGCAAATGCAACAGCAGTTAAACAACTTGCGCCAAGAGTTAAACACCATATCACAAATGGCCAGTCAACTCTCCCAGTCGGAACAAAGCAATCACCAACAACTGCAAAACATGCAACAAGCTGAAGCAAGCGCCGCTCAGAAACTACAGCAAATTAGCCAAATGTGTCAACAGGCTAATCAAAGGCTAAATCAACTTTCCAGTGAAGCTCAATCGTTAAATCAGTTTAGCCAAATTCAACCACAGCAATTTAGCATGCAACAGCAGCAACCCTTTAGCCAATACAACCAAATGGGATTGGAAAATCAACAGCAGTATGGCGTTCAACAACAACGTCAGCCACAGCAGCAACCCTTTAGCCAATATAACCAAATGGGATTGCAAAATCAACAGCAGTATGGCATTCAACAACAACGTCAGCCACAGCAACAACCCTTTAGCCAATATAACCAGATGGGATTGCAAAATCAACAGCAGTATGGCATTCAACAACAACCGCGTCAGCCACAGCAACAACCCTTTAGCCAATACAATCAGTTGGGCCAACAGCAAAGGTTTGGCACCAACCAATACAGCAGTACCGGTTATGGTTATCAATATTGATAATTAAGCCCGCGAGGCCCTAGGCCTCGCTTTATTTTTTTATCCCGCACTATCTCAACAAAAGCTATTAGCTTTTGACATTTATTCCCCCTTAACAATTTTTTCCATAAATCTTATAATTGTTGTAATAAATTAAAATAATGAAGTAGCCGACTTGGGAGGGGATAAAATGGCCAAGGTTTTAAAGGAAGGGGTAACCTATAATCAAAAGGACGTGATTGATGTTTTATCAGAATTCTCTAATTTTAAAGATCGGGTGGATAAGCGGTATAAGGATGTGTCTCACGAATTAAGGGGAAAACCCAATGAACATGAGCTTTGGGTTAGCATTTATTTAATTGCCAGCGAGTATGCCGAAGAAAGCCACAACAAACGTCAAAAACAGGACGTGGTGCAAAAGATTTCTTAAAGATCATTTGAACTACTATAAGAGGGCGGTCTCCAAAAGACCCGCCCCCTTATTTAAAAACTAGCCATTCAAAATTCAAAATTCCAGCAATTTCCGCTTACTCCATGGCTTCGTAAAAAGCCACGCCAATTAGGCCTGGGCCGGCATGAACCCCCATCACAGGACTAATTTGACCGAAACCGCGAATGTCTATGTTAGGCGATGTAAGCTTTTCCTTCACTCCCCGGGCTTCTTCCTCGGCATCGCCATGCATCACTGCAGCGATAATGTTTTTACCCGCTGCCTGTTCTTTAATGATTTGCACCAGCATATCTAAGGATTTCTTTCTGCCCCGCACCTTTTGGTAGGTATAGTATTTGCCTTCCTCATTGATGGAGATAATTGGTTTAACATTAAGCATTTCACCAATGGTGCCAGCCACATAGCCAATGCGGCCACCTTTTCTTAAAAACTCCAATGTTTTCACCACAAAAAACACCTTAATCCGTTGTTGCAGTTGGCGCACCCTGGTGACAACTTCTTCAAAACTGCGGTCGCTACTGATCATACTTTGGGCTTCCAATACTAAAAAGCCTAAACCCAAAGAAAGTGCCTTGGAATCAACAACTTCAATATTAATTTTATCTTTCATCTGCTGGGCCACCGCTTTAACCATTTGATAGGTGCCACTTAAACCACTGGATATGTGAATGGAGATCACATCAGTGAATCCCTCTTGGGCCAATTGCTCAAACATTGCCCGCGCTTCGCCCGGTGATGGCATCGAAGTTGTGGGAATTTCTTTTTCAAAGCTGGCATACACCTCATCCGGTTGAATGGTCACTCGGTCTATGTATTGTCTATCACTATATACAACTTTTAATGGTAACAATTTAATATCATATTCCTTTATTTGTTGCTCTGAAAGATCGCCGGTACTATCTGTGACCACAGCTATTTTTTGTTTGTTGTCAGTAGTCAAAAGATTCACCTCCTTAATGTTTTTGCCTGTGAAACTATTTTTGTGCATATTTGTTTATGTCTATACCTCGCACCCGCAGCCATTGGGAGGTCTGGCCAGTAATAATGGCCGGCACGTTGGCTAACTCGGCAACATTTGCCGCCCCGCACATTAACATTATTTTACGCAACCCAATAATTAATTGTCTAACATGCTGGTTAAGTTGCTCCTCGCCTTTATCCATCAAGGTTTGTAAAAGCGGCCTCGAAATGCCAGCCACACGCGCGCCCAGCGCTAACGACTTGGCAATGTCATGGGAACTGCGCACCCCCCCAGAAGCCACCACTACCAGGGGCAAATCCGTCTCCATTGCTTCAATAATACTGATCACCGTTGGTATACCCCAGTCGCTAATATCACCGGCATAATCTGTCACGCAATCATTGTGGCGACCTTCCTCAATGGCAATAAAATTGGTGCCGCCGCTACCACTAATATCAACAATTCTGACGCCTGTTTGATAAATCTGGCTCACTGTTTCCCGGGACATACCAAAGCCTACTTCTTTAATAATCACCGGAACCGGCAGCTGGTTAGCAATTTCAGCCACATTGGCCAATATTCCTTTAAATTCTCTATCACCTTCGGGCATGGCCAACTCTTGGGGCACATTTACATGCAACTGAATGGCGTCGGCCTGTACCATCTCAACGGCCCTTTGGGCCTCTGCCAATGAACAGCCAGCACTTAAATTTGCTATCACCACACCATCGGGGTTTTCTTCCCGCACCACTTTAAAGGTGTTAGCAACGGAAATATCCTCCAATGCTGCCCGCTGTGATCCCAGGGCAATGGCAATGCCCGCCTGTCTGGCGGCCTTGGCTAAACTGCGGTTGATTTCTGTAACCGCCGGATGACCACCGGTCATGGCGTTAATTAGTATTGGCGCCGATAGTTTTTTGCTTAAAAACTGACAAGATGTATCTATGTCATGCCAATTTAGTTCCGGTAGTGAACAATGCAATAATTTAACATCAGCAAAACCGGCAGCCTGTTTATCTACGTTTGCTAGAGCAAAATTAATATGATCAATTTTACGGGACTGTCTCATAATGCGAGAACCCCTTTCCATCACTACACTGACAACTATTTTAACTTTTTTCTACTATATTTGACAAGGTTTTTGAAATAAGTTAACTGCGAAATATTCTAAAAATGATGGGTTTTTAATTAAAGGTTATTTTTTAATAGCACAGTTTCATATACCTTATATAAAGCAAGTAAATTTTGGAAAGGGAGGTACCGATGAGAAAAAACAAAACCATCACCATTAGCCTACCCATAGATTTGGTGGATTATTTAGACCGACGTATACAGGAAATCAATCAGGACACTTTTGAAGAAACTAACCGCAGTAAATATATCCGGCTGTTAATACGCAAAGATATGACTTCTACAGAGGATAAACCAGAAATAAAAAAAGCCGTCAATGGTGGTTTAAATAGTGGTACATCTGCCGACGAAGATTATTATAACTCCCTACTTCAGTTGGGAGGTTATAAAAGGTAGTGCTGTCAACAATCCCCTAACCATTAGTGGGCGGTAAATGTTCTAAAGCACTTTGTTTGGTCATATATTAAAATTAAGAAAAAGGGAGGTGAATCTATAGAGTAAAATTAAAATCATACCATATATCATTATGTAATCCTTTTAAATAACAATTAGTTAATGGTAAGTAAATACTACTTATATGAATATGTTAAATCAATGTGCAATGTGAGTCAATCAAAGGGGCCGTTCTGATTAAAGGAACGGCCAAATTAATGTTCATTTAATTACTCCCTCTGTAATAGATTTATAAAGGTATTTCATTATTATAGAGGGGTGTACAGCGTCAATGTTTTTCAAAAGAACGTTGGTCTTTGTGCTGGTACTGGTTGTACTGGGTGGCACTGGTTGTGTCAACTGCACCATCAACATAAAGGAACACCATGATCAGTCAGCAGATATTCAATATCAAGTCAGTATCAGTGCGTTGGCAACGAGATTAATTAGCGATCAAGGGGCCAATCCCATTGAAGATTTAAAACAATTGGCGTTGTTAAATGGCTTTTCGGTAAAGGATTTGGTGACGGATAACGCCGTTGGCTACACAGCCGAAAGACATGTGGATTCTGTGACACAAATTCCTGACTTAACAAGTGTTTTGGGTTTAGGTCGCACCGGCAATAATGCCCCCATTCAAATCAACAAAGGCCTTTTTTATCACTGGTTACAGTTAGATACCAATATTGATTTATCTAATATATACGGCCAAAGGGGTTCCGAAGAGGAGAAATTGGCAAGAATTTTAATTAAAGACGCCAATTTAAAATTGATGTATACCACCAGTAAACCTATGGTAAAGCATAACGCTACCCATGTGCTGCCGGGCAATGGAGAAGATAAGACCTATGTATGGGATATTCACTTGGGTGAGCAAAACAAAATTACCCTGACCACCAAACACTTACAGACAGGTAGCATTGCCGCCGTGGCAACACTGGGAGTGATTATCGGCTATTGCATATTAATGTACATTTATTTAGCTAAAAAGGAAAAGGAACAACAACCGGCTGCGCAAATTGATCAAGAGAATGCGTACCTTAATAGTACTGATATGTAAACAAGCGGGCATCTCTATGCCCGCTTGTTTTGTGTCATGTAGTATGATTTATTATTTTATTTAAGTTTAGTCTTGATATACGCCAAAGCCTGTTCTCTACTTTGGACAAGCCCTTCAACCTGGGCCAACGAAATCTCATCCAACAACTGTCCCACTTCTTTGGAACTGGTTAACCCCAGGTGCTGCATTAAATCGTGACCGGTCACCAGCTTAGGGGGGTGAACATATTTTTCCGGTTCATTGATGGCTAAGTGAAACATTTGCCCAATGTATTGCCGGTACTGATCCAGTTTTTCAAAATTATCGGTGGATAAATAGGTGCTGGTGACGTCAGCCAACGAGAGCAGTAGACAATGGTTAATCAAATTATCCAGTTTACTAAACAAACGGTACATGGCCCCGGCGGATACTTTAGGCTGGTTAAATAGCGCCAGCGGCCGCATGTGGTATTCCACCAATGTCAGTAGTGCACTTTTTTCTACCTTGCTGAGCTTAATCCGCTGGGCAAAATCCTTAACAAATTTAACCCCCGCTTTGTCATGGCCGTAGAAGGTAATGCGTCCGTCTGGGCGTCTGCCTTGGGTGATTGTCTTGCCCACATCATGGAGCAGACAAGCCAATTTTAACACCACTAAATAAGAACGATTTGCGGCCAGCTTTCTGTTTATATCTGCCGCCACTTCCGACCAGATGCTGTGGTTGAGGGGTGGCGAAGCAATAATCCCTTCTAATTGGCAAAGGGTCTTTAGACTGTGTTCCCAAACGTTATCCCGATGATAAAAATTTTGCTCCGTCCCCCTCATCTCATTTACCTGGGGAAAAATATACCGCCATAAATCTACGCGGTCGTTAGCCAGTCGTATATACTGATAACTGTCAGCATTTAACAGCAACTGACTTAGCTCTTCCCATATCCTTTCACCACTGATGGCACTGATTTTTTCCGCACTGACAGCCATGGCCTTTAATGTTGCTTCATCTATCTCCATATCTAAATGGGCTGCCAGCCGCAGGGCGCGCAATATGCGCAGGGGGTCGGCGGCAAAGGCCTGGGGACTGACCATCCTTATTTTTTTAGCCTTTAAATCACTTCTGCCTTGAACATCATCTATCAATTGGTTGCCATCGCCCATTAAAGGTATAGCCATGGCATTAATGGTAAAGTCACGATGTTTGAGATCCTCTTCAATGGTGGCACCTTTAAGGGCAGAAAAATCTAGGTGTAACGTTCTGCCGGACTGTTGTTTTATAGCCACCCGGGCCACTTGGTTTTCTCGATCCAGCACGATCAAGGTGCCGGCCAGCTTCTCTGCCACCGCCCGGGACACCACAAATACATCTTTATCCACCACAATGTCTAAATCATTGGTGTCAATTTGCAACAACCTATCCCGCACGAAACCGCCGACAATATAACCGGTGGCACCGTAATCATGCAACGCACTTTTTATAACAGTCATTATCCTTAGCATTGCCAAACCCTCCTTAGGGCCATTCTATCACATTCATGGTTTGGGTTGCTGCTTCTTTGTTATAGTAATCACCGCCAGCAGTACAAAGGGTAGTACAATATGTATAAAAACACCGACATAGGCGATATTGGTGCTTAGCTCTCCCACTTCCACCAGGTTTCGGGGCCAGACACCGATGGTCATCGCAATCACCGCTGAGGGCAATAGTATCGAACGATAATCCTTCAGTTTAAGAACCTCCTTTAGCGCCTCGCTGGCGATATACAAGCAACCGGCAATGACACTAAAGGCATTGGTTACCCACACCAGCATAAAGGGCGCGTCCATGGGAAATGGCGCCGCCCGAATAAAGGATATGGTGGGCCAAATTTCCCGGGACACTTCACAACTATTAAATAAAGCAATTGTAACCACTGTCATTTCCACATAGGCAATGGTAACCAGCAGTAGCGCCAAAGAGGCCATCTTCCCCGTGCCCCGGTGGCTATTTAGATAAGGATATAAAAAGGCCAAAATGATAAACCCCGAATAGGCTGATTGAATATTAACCAAACCCTCTGCCCAGGGTAACGATCCGCGATCCCAGAGGGGCAACAGGTTGTCACTGGCAAGCGCCGGTATGGTCAGTAGTGTTAATATTATTATTGCCATCAACTTTAGCACAAACAGCACTGTGTTGGTCCGGGCCAGCACTTCTATGCCCTGATAAACGGCATACACCGCCACTGCCATAACCAGCGCCATTAGCACCACAATGGGCGTTTGGGAATAAACCGAAGTGATGGCAATATTGACCACCCCTCTGGCCACATTTCCGGCCTCGAATATAAAGTCAATGCCAATAATTAACCCCACTAAAGTACCAATCACGCCACCAAAGACCCGCTTGTTTAAGTTGACAAAACTGGCATCTGGGAACTGGCGGCATACCTTTACCAACGCAATTACCGCCAATATAGACCCCAGACCCTGCAATAGTACAATTATCCAGCCACCGGGCCCTGCCAATCCCGCCGCCAGCCGGGGTAAAACGTTTAGTCCATTGGCCAGCATGGTGCTAAAAACCATAACCATTAGTTGGAAGTTGGAAATTTGAACCATCGGATACAATAACCCCCCATGGTTATCATTTCCCATCTTAACTTTAATTACTATATGTTGAAAATGTCAAAAAAAATCAACGGATCTAATATATATCCGTTGATTAGACAAATCTATTTATATAAGTAATCAGTTGATTGACCACTACAAAAGTTGTTCCTTAGCATTGGCCTGGGGCAGTAGGTTTGTAGTTAATTTTTGGCTAACTTTTTCGCTGTGATAGGTTGGGTTATTTTTTTGCCCCAAATTCTTAAAGGCCGTTGACAACATCAGTTTAATTCTGTTTAACTGATTGACTTCACTGGCTCCGGGGTCATAGTCTATGGCCGCTATATTAGAGCTGGGATACGACCTTCTCAGTTCTCTGATCATCCCCTTACCCACAATATGGTTGGGCAGACAGGCAAAGGGCTGTAAACAAACAATGTTATTGACCCCACTGTGAATAAGTTCTACCATTTCACCCACTAAAAACCAACCTTCTCCGGTCTGATTGCCCAGCGACAGGTGCTTTTCAGCATATCTGGCTATCTCATCAATGGTTTTGGGCGGTTCAAAACGTTTGCTGGCGGCCAGTGCCTTTCTCATTTCTTTGCGATAGGATTCCAAGCGGTAAATAGAATATTTGCCGCCAACCATTTTCCAAAAACCTCCTGATAATTGCTGGTACTTTATTTTCTGATCATAGGCGCCGTATAGGAAAAAGTCTAATAAATCCGGCACCACCGCTTCGGCTCCCTCGGCCTCCAACAGTCTTACTATATTATTGTTGGCTGTGGGGTGATACTTAACCAGAATTTCTCCCACTACCCCTACCCTAGGTTTAACCACATCTTCGTTAATGGGCAAGTTATCAAAGTCATTGACAATTTGATGAATATTAGCTGCAAATTGTTTTTTATCACTGTCATTTAATGCTGCAATACACTTATCAACCCAGTGATGGTATAACTGGTCGGCGGAACCAGGCACCTTTTCATAGGGCCGCACCCGATACAGCACCCGCATCAGCAAATCGCCGTACACAATCCCCATCAGTAAATCGTTAAACATTGGCACGGTAATTTTAAAGCCAGGGTTTTTTTCTAGCCCGGCGGTATTGAGGGAAATTACCGGAATATGCCCCCAACCCACGTCCCGAAGGGCCTTTCTAATGATGGCAATATAGTTGGTGGCTCGACATCCCCCACCGGTTTGGGTAATAATTACCGAGGTGTTGTTTAAATCGTATTTACCGGATTGCAATGCTTCCATCAGTTGACCAACCACAATGATGGTGGGATAACAGGCGTCGTTGTGCACATATTTTAGACCCACATCGACGGCCTCTTTGTCCACCTCCGGTAGCACCTCAATGTTATAGCCAGCCTTTCTAAAACCAGTTTTTAAAAACTGAAAATGAATGGGTGACATTTGGGGTGCCAAAATGGTGTGATTTTTCTTCATTTCTTCAGTAAAGATTGTTCTGGCCGGCAGTTGGTATAGCTTACGGGGTTGGAAGTTATTCTTGTCCCGTTCGTTAATGGCGGCAATTAAAGAACGAAGGCGAATTCTGGCCGCACCCAAGTTGTTGATTTCATCTATTTTTAACACAGTGTATATCTTGCCATAGCAATCTAAAATCTCTTTAACTTGGTCTGTGGTCACCGCATCTAAACCACAGCCAAAGGAGTTAAGTTGAATTAACTCTAAATTTTTATGTTGGGCCACATAACTGGCGGCTGCATAAAGTCTGCTATGGTAAACCCACTGATCCACCACCCGGATCGGTCTTTCAACCTTCCCTAGGTGTCTGATGGCATCCTCAGAAAGCACCGCAAAGCCGTAGGAGGCAACCATTTCCGGCACACCGTGGTTTATTTCTGGGTCGATGTGATAGGGCCTGCCCACCAGCACAATCCCTTTAATGCCATGCTCTTCAATGTATTTAATGGTTTCTTCCCCTTTGGCCCGCACATCTTGCTTAAAGCGTTCCAGTTCAGCATAGGCTTTGTGAACGGCCTTAGCCAGTGCAAGGCGGGGTAAATTTTCCGCTGCCAATTCTTCCGCCAAACGTTTGATCATGCGCTTGGGCATATCAATGGGTAAAAATGGCTTATAATAAGTGACATTATTTTCGCGAATGATATCCATATTGGCGCTAATGGTTTCTGGATAAGAGGTTACAATAGGACAATTGAACTTATTATCCGCCTCTGGATCTTCCGGAATATTGTAAGGTATGCAGGGGTGGAAAATCTTTTTAACCCCTTTATTAATCAAGTCCACCACATGTCCGTGAACCAACTTAGCTGGATAACAAGTCGATTCCGACGGAATGGTATCCATACCCAGTTCATAAATTTCTTTGGATGACCGACCGGAAAGCACCACCCGATATCCCAGCTCGGTAAAAAAGGTAAACCAGAAGGGATAGTCCTCATACATATTTAGCACCCGGGGTATACCGATGGTTCCCCGGGGGGCGTCCTCTTCCGCCAGCGGTTTGTAGCTAAATAGGCGCCGATACTTATATTGATAGAGGTTGGGAATGTCACTTTTAACCCGTTCTTTGCCTTCGCCCCGCTCACAACGGTTGCCAGAGATAAATTCTCCGCCGTTGGAAAAATGTTTAACGGTCACCAAACAATTGTTGCCGCATAAGCCACAGCGTCTCATGGTGGTTTCGGTGGTTAATTGTTTTAACTCCTCACCCTGTAAAAGATCTGTTTGATAACCGGCTTGATAACGCTCCCGGGCAATTAGTGCCGCTCCAAAGGCACCCATAATACCCGAAATATCCGGGCGAATAACCTCTTTACCAATAATTTGCTCCAACGCCCGCAACACTGTGTCATTGTAAAATGTACCGCCCTGAACAACTATTTTTTCACCCAGTTCTTCAGCGGTTTTTAATCTAATTACTTTAAAGAGTGCATTTTTAATCACCGATATGGAAATACCAGCAGAAATATCGTTAACGGTAGCCCCTTCCTTTTGGGCTTGTTTTACTTTGGAGTTCATAAACACGGTGCAACGGGTACCCAAGTCCACCGGGTTTTCAGCCCTAACCCCCAAGTGAGCAAAATCTTTAACTTCCATATTGAGGGAACGAGCAAAGGTTTCGATAAAGGATCCACAGCCCGAAGAGCAAGCTTCATTCAACATAATGGAATCGATGTTGCCATCTTTAATCACCAGACTTTTCATGTCCTGGCCACCAATATCCAACACAAACTCCACGCCCGGCAGGAAAAATTCCGCAGCCTTATAATGGGCCACCGTTTCAATTTCCCCAATGTCTATTTTGAGGGCCGCTTTAATCAAGTGCTCCCCATATCCGGTGACAGCAGAATTTACTATTTTAACAGCATCACTCTTTTGCTGATACAAATCAGCCAAGGCCTCGATGGTGGACTCCAGTGGCCTACCCTGATTGCTGCCGTAATGTGAATAGAGTAAAGCACCATCTTCACTAATCAAGGCCAATTTGGTGGTGGTGGAACCGGCATCGATCCCTAAGTAAGCATTGCCTTGATAATTGGCCAAATCCACCCTTTTTACTCGATGCTGGCCGTGCCGGTGTTGGAATTGTTGATATTCGTCCTGGCTGGCAAACAAAGCTGGCAGTGTCTTCTCTTCTTCATTTTCCCAGTTGTTAATTTCTGTCAATCTCTGGTATAAATCCTTTGGGAAAATAGGAGTTTCTTTTTTACCGGACAAGGCGGCCCCTAGGGCCACAAAGAACTGTGAGTAATCAGGATAAATTACTTCATCGTCCCTTAGCTTTAATGTCTTGACAAACAATTTTCTTAATTCAGGAATAAAGTGTAACGGACCACCCAAAAAGGCCACACGGCCTTTAATGGGTCTACCCTGGGCTAAACCACTGATGGTTTGGTTTACCACCGCCTGTAAAACCGAAGCAGCAATATCCTCTTTGTTGGCCCCTTCATTTAATAACGCCTGAATATCAGTTTTTGCAAAAACACCACATCTAGAGGCAATGGGATAAATGTTTTGGTGTTGAGCAGCCAATTCATTTAAACCAGCAACATCAGTCTGTAACAGGGCAGCCATTTGATCAATAAATGCACCGGTGCCACCGGCACAGGTTCCATTCATCCTTTGCTCCACCGAATCTCCCAAATATGTAATTTTAGCATCTTCGCCACCCAGTTCGATGGCCACATCTGTCTTCGGTATGATGCGTTCTATGGCATTGGTACAGGCAATGACCTCTTGTATAAAGGTAACCTTTAGCTTTTTAGAGGTATTGAAACCGCCGGACCCGGTAACCATCAAAGTTATCGGGTTATTCTTTAGCACCGATTTAGCCTCTTCAAATACAGCTACCACTGATTTTTTTACATCTGAAAAATGTCGGAAATAATTTTTGAAGATAACATGACCCTCTTGATTTAATACAACTATTTTTGTAGTTGTGGAACCAATGTCCAGTCCAACATTTAACCTTTTATCCATTTAGCTCCTCCAGTTGATTGCATACTAACTATTTGATTAGCTTTACCTTTTCCATATATTATCATCTATTCTTTACTAGGTTCAATAATTATCGTCAATTTTAACTATACTTAAAATGTTGATAAAAAGGAAGCATCTAAAATCTAGAAAAAGAGAAACCCTAGTATGTTTCCCTTTTCCCAGTCATTATTCTTTTTACAAGCAGCGATTCCAGTTGGATAAAATAATTTGTTTTGGACAGAGAAAAGATTATTAATGCTGCCCAAATAAAAACAAATGACACCAAATGTACCTTTGTAAAGGGTTCGTGATACAAGAACACCCCTAACAGCAGGGCAATGGTGGGGGCGATATACTGAATAAAGCCAACCACCGAAAGGGGTAACCGTTTGGCCCCGCTAGCAAACAAAATTAATGGTATCGCAGTCACTACCCCGGCACCCATTAATAAGGCTGAAATCTTTAAACCACCAAAGGCACCGCCCCCCTGATTGTGAACATAAGTTAAAAATATCAGCGCAAAGGGGGTGATAAATAGCGTTTCTAAGCCTAATCCGGTCAGCGCACCGTAGCTGATGGTCTTTTTAAGCAAGCCGTATAAACCAAAGCTGATGGCCAATGTTAAGGCAATCCAGGGCACACTGCCAAAATGAAGGGTAACTATTAACACTCCAATTAGTGCCAAACAAAAGGAAACCATTTGCCAAAGGGAAAGTTTTTCCCTTAGCACAATAACCCCTAACATAACACTAATTAATGGATTAATATAGTAGCCTAAACTGGTTTCGATTACATGATTACTGTTAACAGCCCATATGTATGTAAGCCAATTGACACTGACAATGGCCGAAGCGGCAAAAACTAAAAAAAATTTTTTGGGGTGGTGAACAATGTCCACAAAATCCGCAAAAAAGGCTTTTATCTGACCGCTAACCAATAAAAGGGCCAGCACAAAAATGAAGGACCAAAAAATTCTATGGGCCAATACCTGGGTGGCAGGGACGCTTTGGACAAACTTCCAATAGATGGGCAATATTCCCCAAAAAAAATAGGCAATGGCAACGGATAACACACCTAATGTTTGCTCACTTTGCTTTTGTAACTTCATAGCATTTACCTCAACATCTTTTAATTTTTAAAGCAATAAAGTTATTTTAATTTTATATCAGTATTATTGCAACCAAAAAACTTATATACCAGTCCCCAAATTTGACAGGAAATATATATTATATATACTATAAAATATATATAATTTCAAACGGAGGGGTCCAATGAAAGTTTCTGATTTCAAAAACACCATGTGGGATTATACCAGAAAAATTGCCGAAAGTATGAACAACGCCTTTAGCCCAGTGTGTGAAGAACATCACCTTACAATGATGCAGGCCAGAATACTTATGGAATTATATCATAATAAATCTCATACTGTGGGCAGTTTAGCCAATAGTCTCAGCGTTGCCGGAGCTAATATTTCCACCATGTGTAAAAAATTGGAGAGTAAAGGTTATCTAGAGCGGGTTAGAGATCAGGAGGATGAAAGGGTAGTTAAACTGGCATTAACCAACCGGGGCAAAAAAACGGTGCTCGCAATAGATAAATCCCTCAATGAAAAAATATCCCAACAAGTAGTTGGTGAAGCGAAAAAGGATTTTGATGATATTATCTTGGGCTTAAAAAAGCTTAACAGCTTATTACAAAAAATAAGTATAGTTGAGAAGGAGTAAAATGGGCAAATCTAATAAGAAAAATCTATGGATTTTTATTGTTATCCGTCTTTCAATAATAATTGCTGGACTAATAGCAATCATAGATAAAAATTGGACCTATTTGGCCATGGCCATTTTGACGTTACTGGTTATGTTACTGCCTTCTATTGTGGAGAAAAAATTTAACTTACAAATACCCAGTGAATTTGAGATAGTTTTGATTTTGTTTATTTACGCCGCCATCTTCCTCGGGGAGTTGCACCAGTTCTATGACCGGTTTTGGTGGTGGGACAAAATGCTGCACAGCTTTTCCGGGCTAATCCTTGGCAATATTGGATTCTTAATCGTTAGTTATTTAAATAGCAGTACCAAAATGAACATTCAGTTAAGCCCTGTTTTTGTGGCTTTCTTTTCCTTTTGCTTTGCGGTGGCCATGGGGGCCATCTGGGAAATCTACGAATATTTTATGGACAAGTGTTTTGGCTTCTTCATGCAAAGGGGCAGTTTAGATGACACCATGACGGATATTATTTTAGATACCTTGGGAGCATTAATATTTGCCATCTTAGGTTATTATCAACAAAAGGGCAAAATAAATATTATTTCTAAGTATTTAGTGAAATTTGATCAGTAAAGAATTATGGGGAGAGGGATAGCATGAATATTCTAGTGACATTGGATGCAAATTATATCAGGCCCTTGAAGGTAATGCTTAAATCACTGTTCATTAACAATCCTGAGGAACAATTCAACATTTATTTGATGCATTCCAGCATCAAAGAACAAGAACTGTCGGATATAAAGCAATTTGTTACCAAGCATGAACATCAGCTTTTTGTCATTACCATTGGTGATCAGTATTTTAATGACGCCCCCATCATCAAGCATTACACCAAAGAGATGTATTATCGGTTATTGGCCTTTAAATTCTTGCCGGAAAGTCTGGATAAAATTTTGTACCTCGATCCAGATATCCTGGTGATAAATAAAATCAGCCAGCTGTATCATACCGACATCAGCAATAGTCTGTATGCGGCAGCATTTCATAAAATCTCGGTGAAAGAAATCAACAAATTACGGCTATTTCCCTATGAAATCGAAGAATATTTTAACTCCGGAGTTCTTTTAATGAACCTCACTTTACAAAGGAAAAAAATAAATGAGCAGCAAATCTATGAATTTGTTGACAAAAATAAAAATAGACTGATCCTGCCGGACCAAGATGTCATTAACGCCCTCTATTCAAAGGACATTAGACAAGTGGATGAAATCTTATACAACTATGACCCTAGATATTACTGGTACTACAAAATTTCTAGCAAAGGTATCATTGATATGGACTATGTCATTAACCACACTGCAATTATCCACTTCTGCGGCAAAAGAAAGCCCTGGAAACAAAATTACACCGGCAAATTCCATTCATTATACAAACATTATGAAAAATTAGCATTGCAGTAGCGGGACAAGGGACTTTCCTTGTCCCAGCCGCTCTAATAAATTTCTTCTATATAAATCTATATCCCGCTGCGGTTAATACTTCAATGGCGGAAGTAAGGTTATCTTCTTTTACAAAAATATAATCTGTATTATATGTAGAAACAACAAAGATGCCAATTTTGTTGTCCGCCAATATTTTTGATATCTTTGATAGAATGCCAATCAAAGAAAAGTCCAACTCACCATTTATCCGAAAGGCGCTCCATCCCTTTTCACACTCAACACAATTACCTGGAACATATTTGGTTTGACAAACCAAAGAAATTTCTTCGTCAGTCTTTGCTAAGAAAACATATTCATCGTTAAAATTCACTTTTGAAAGATCTATTACTTTACATATTGAAAAGCTTTTTTCTATAAGTTTTAGTTCCACCTTGACACCTCACTAAATTAATAATATACAGGACAAGGGGACAGGCTCCTTGTCCCACCCGCTCTAATGAATCAAATATCTATTAAAGCCAAAACAACACTACTCATAAGTTTGAAATTCAATTGATTTTGCTTGGTACATTTCATCTTTATATTCATACTTGATAACAACATCGCCTATAAAACTCGCTGGGGAAACCTGTGCGCCGATATTAGCGATAAGTTGATTGTCTTTTACATGATACCTAATTATACTACCGAAACCCACTTCATTATTTAAGTATTCTGGTTCCGCTTCTAAACCTACAGCTACCTGTTTATCCGCTATATTAATTTTCGCTTCATTAGGCAATAAAGTAGATTTTACATTTTTGAGCACAATAGCCATTGGATTATCCACAAGTAACTCATTATGAAAGTTATTTTCCATATGATATACATGTGCTTCTTGTATCAGCGTACCGGTACCATATCCATGCGTTAAAATAATAATTAACTCCTTTGTCCCATCGCCACTTATATCTTCAACGATAATTTGCGGTGGCCGACTTGGACTTGTTACATTCATCCAAAATGGTTCATTAAATGAACTATTATTATGGTCAATCTTAAAATCATAATATAGACCATCCATTTCTTTAGCGTAAATCGTTATACCTTCTTCATCCAAACTTGCTACCACTTGGTAATCCTCATTTATTGTTTTATTCGCTTGTTGTTCTTGTTCTGTGATTACACCTTTGTTTTCGCTGGCTTTAACAGTTTCTTCTGATAAGCCAATTTGATTACATGCAGTTAAAATGCTCGCTGTGATTACTGCCGTTATTAACAAGAAAAATATCCGCTTCATACTCCACTTCCTTATCACCATAATTATGAGCTATTTATTAACGTATTTACTATCTAATGGGCAATTCACTATTGCCATTGAGCATGATTACACCTCATCCTTGGGGCCAACTAGTTAAAATTATTTACTATTATTCAGGTTAAACAAAAGTAAGAAAAAACCTCTATTTATTAGAGAAAGTATAGGCATGTTTGGTTTCAAACATTTCCATATTAAATACTTTCATAAGGTCACGGTCACATTCATAAATTTACCTCCTAGATATTCACGTCTTTTGTATGAAGCAACTTTATAACTAACTAAATTAATGGTTATATAACAAAATATTATATTTGGTATAACGTTTGTTATGGTAGAATGTTTACAAATAATTGTTTATTCCATAATTTACTTAAAAGGGTGATTAAAACTTAATCGGCCTAAAGCTAAAAATTTAAGATTAGGAGGTTACCCATGAGCAAAAAAGTACTAATTTTAACATTGTTGGTTTTTATGTTGATGATCAGTGGCTGTGGCGGAAGTGATACCGCCGCCACTAATGATGAAAACCAGGTGCCAACACTTAACGTTGGGTACATATTTACTAACCACCAAACCCCTTTGATGGTGGCAGCCAATAAAGGGGAAGCATTTAGTAGTAACGGTACATATTTAAAACCAATAGTTGAGAGAGAGAAATATGAGTTAATCGCTGATGGCGAGAAAGTGGCAAATATAAATCTAGTTGTTAACAAAAGTGGTTCAGAAACCACCACACTGTTTGCCCAAAAGCATCTAGATTTGGCCCTGGGCTCGATCACCGCTATGATCACTGGTGTTGATACTGATGTGCCCATTAAAGTAATTAGTCCACTGCAAACCGAAGGTATGGCTTTGATCTTCCCTCAAGACAGTGCGATTAATAATTGGGATGAATTTTTAACCTTGGTAAAAGAGAGCGATCAACCGGTAAAAATAGGTTACCACTCACCCACCAGTGCACCAAAATTTGTTTTAGAAGGTGCCCTTGATGCTGCCGGTTTAAAAATAACCGGTGATGCCACCGATATGTCTGCGGATATTTTGCTGGTTGACTTAAAAGAAACCTCTAACTTAATTCCCGCCCTGCAGAGTAAACAGGTTGATGGTTGGGTTGGACCATCCCCATTTCCAGAAGTGGCTGTAACCGAAGGTGTGGGTAAAGTAATTATTGAACTGCGCGACTTGCCACCGGAAGGTCATTGGCACGATTTCCCCTGTTGTGTATTGGCAGCCAGGGATGAAATTATTGCATCAAACCCAAAGGAAGTGCAAGCCTTTGCTAACTTAATTACCGAAGCCAGTAAATGGTGTAATGAAAACAAAGAAGAAGCAGCCATTATTACCGCTAACTGGATTGGTATTCCCGAAGAAGCAGCTAAAGCATCCACACTTAATTACACAACCGATCCTTCTGAAAACTGGCTGCGTGGAGCAGGTATCCACGTTGAAACATTGGGAGCTTTAGATAAGCTGAGTGGAAAACTTAATGGCAAAAACTTTGCAGATGTGGAATCTGAACTATTTGATTTCCAATTTGTTGATTAATTAGCATAACAGTTACTAAAGAGGTTCCTTACGACTGTGGTCCTGGGGAACCTCTATTACTGTATCCCTTTAAAAGGATGTGATTACTTGCAAAAGGAAACAACGACCGTTCCCCCGACCAGCCACTATGATTTTTCGATATTTAAAAGGGCCATTACTGGTTTTGGGTTAGCAATTATCGTACCCCTGCTTTTTATTGTTACTTGGAATATGATTGCCCAGAACTTAGAAAACCCAGTTATACTGCCGGAAGTGGGTGCAGTAGTAAATTTGCTACTGCACCCCACTGAAAGTTTAATTAGTATGGGTTCATTGCTGCAAAACATTTTTGTAAGTATCACCAGAGTGCTGGCTGGCTATTTGCTGGCAGTGATCATTGCCATTCCCCTAGGGGTGCTGATGGGTTACTACAGCCTGGTGTATAAACTGTTAAATAACTTTTTGGGCATGTTTCGACCGATTCCACCACTGGCCTGGGTGCCACTGGTTTTAGCCTGGTTTGGAGTATCCAGCATGGCCACTGTAACCGGAGTTGAATCTGGGACCTTATATGTATACCTAAATAACTTAAAGCTATCGATGATCTTTATTATTTTCATTGGGTCTTTTTACCCGGTGTTAACCAGTACAATCTACGGTGTGCGAAGTGTGAAAAAAACATTAATTGATTCTGCCCGCGTGCTGGGTGCCAGTGAATACGATATCTTTCGGAAAATATTGTTGCCCGCAGCAGCGCCTTCAATAGTAAACGGCATGAGAATAGGCCTGGGAGTTGCCTGGATGTGTTTAGTTTCGGCCGAGATGTTACCGGGTAGTTTATCCGGAATAGGGTATTTAATCACCCACGCCTACACCATTGCCAGGACAGATATTGTAATCGCCGGCATGATTTGTATTGGGGTTGTGGGTACTTTGCTAGACTTAGGCTTTGGCTACTTAGAAAATAAAAAGTTTGCTTGGCAGCGTCTGGCCAGATAAAGGGGTGAAAGCATGAAAAAAGCTATTATCGCAATTGAAAACTTAAACAAAACCTATGTTACCGATAGAGGAAATAATGTAGAAGCACTGCAAAACATTAGTCTAAACGTACAAAATAATGATTTTGTATGTATTGTTGGGCCATCGGGCTGTGGCAAATCGACGCTATTAAGAATAACAGCCGGTTTAGATACCGCCACATCGGGTTTTGTCTATTACCAGGGAGAACAGGTTAATAAACCAAATAAGGAAATTGGCATGGTATTTCAAGAATACTCTTTATTGCCCTGGCGATCTGTTTTAGACAATGTTGCTTTGGGCTTGGAATTTTCCGGCAAGTCAAATCAAGAATGTCAACAGTCAGCTAAAGAATACTTAAGCCTAGTGGGATTGAATGCCTTTGCCAATGCGTATCCCTACGAGCTTTCCGGTGGCATGCAACAACGGGTGGCCATAGCCCGGGCATTGGCTAACAATCCCCAGGTGCTACTAATGGATGAACCCTTTGGTGCCCTTGATGCCCATACCAGAATACTGATGCAAAGGGAACTGCTAACCATTTGGCAAAAGAACCGTAAAACAATTCTCTTTGTTACCCACAGTGTAGATGAAGCCATTTACTTAGCTGATTATATAGTTGTTATGTCTGCTCATCCAGGGAGAATAAAAGAAATAATTAAAGTTAATATGCCACGCCCTCGGGATCGAGCTAATCCTTACTACGGGCAACTGTCTGCAAAAATACTGGACATGTTGGAAAAAGAATCACAGTCAGCTAAAGCAATTGCCTGTAGTTAACACAGATGTTTAAAGGAAAAGGAGGTTGTGTGCGTGCGCCCAGAATCGATGTCAATTATTGGAGATATGCGGGATCAAAATATTTTAGCATTGGAACATGCTAAGAAAAACAACCATAAAATAGTGGGTATGTATTGCGCCTATTCACCCCAGGAGTTGATTATAGCTGCCGGTGCTGCCCCGGTTAGCCTGTGTGGCACTAAGCAAGAACCGATAGCCCAGGCAGAAAAACATTTACCCAGAAACCTCTGCCCATTGATTAAATCCAGTTTTGGGTTTGCTGTTTCCGATACCTGTCCCTATTTTAGACACTCTGACTTTTTAATCGCAGAAACAACCTGTGATGGCAAGAAAAAAATGTATGAGTTGTTAAGTCAATATAAACCAATGCATGTAATGCATTTGCCCCAGGGCACCAATAGATCTGGCGCTCTGCGCTGGTGGCTAGAAGAAATATATATCCTGAAAGAGCAGTTGGAAAAGAACTTAAATGCAACCATTACCGAGGATAAATTGCGCCAAGCGATTAAGCTAGTTAACCGCGAACGGGTGGCAATGAGAAAACTGCATGAAGTAAGTAAACTAAAGCCCTCACCTATATCGGGTATAGATATGCTCACTGCCATTTGGATGAAGGGTTTTAACGTTGATAAAGAGCAAGGCATAAAACTGATTAATGAATTAACTAGTGAAATAATGGAGCTGGTTGAAAAGGGTCAATCACCGTTTACACCAAATACACCAAGGCTTTTAATCACTGGCTGTCCAGTCGGCATTGGCTCGGAAAAAGTGGTGCGCATTGCTGAAGAAAGCAGCGCCAATGTAGTGGCCTTTGAGAACTGTACCGGTTACAAAACACTGTATTCGCTGGTAGATGAAGATGAAAACAGGAATCCCTACGAGGCAATAGCTGAACGGTATCTTAACATTCCCTGCTCCTGCATGTCACCCAATGCCGGTAGATATGAACTAATCAAAGAAATGGCAGCAGAATACCAGGTAGACGGTGTCATCGACCTGACCTGGCAAGCCTGCCACACCTACAACGCCGAGGGCAAACTGCTGCGGCACTATGTAGAAAATGAACTGGACTTGCCCTACTTGCATATAGAAACCGATTATTCCCAGGCAGATTTAGAAACGCTGCGGGTGCGGATAGAAGCATTTCTTGAGATGCTCTAGTGGTTGAAGAATGTCCCTCTGTTATACTAAACAATTGTCATATGAAAAACAGAATAATGTTGTAGGGGCGACCTAAGGTCGCCTTCTTTGGAAAACGTTTCCCCTTGTCATTATTTAACAGCCAATGATAACACTTTGTTATTTATAATATTACATGTGGTAATATATAATATAAATATGTCGAAAGGGGGCGCAGTTTTGGAAAGAATAGCTTTATCCACATCAGCTTTTTGTTTGTGGGATATTGGAGCGGTTGATAAGATAAATATTTGCCAAAGGTATAATTTATCAAGAATTGAGGTAGCGATAAGTACTTTTAAAATGTTAAAACAATTATTAGCTAACGAGCAAGCACTTAATATGCTTAAGTCCTTTGACAATGTAACTATCCACGCCCCATGGTGTGGAATAAAATATGGCAACAATAAAAAAAGTAGAGAAGCCATTGCTTTAATAAAGGAGTTAGACCGTTATCTCAATGTGGAGGCCTTTATATTTCATCAAGACACTATAAAAAACTTTAGTGAATTTAGTAAAAACAATTTTAACTATTATATTGAGAATTCCGCCATACCCGGTTCCTGGCCCGAATTTAACCAGTTAATGGAAGAATACAAATTCCCCTGTGTTTTAGACATTAACCGGGCCACAAGAAACGACAACTATCTGGAACCATTCCTAGACAAATATATGGAAAATATTACCGAGATACATGTGAGTGGCTTTGCAACGGAGTGCTATCGACTGCCTATAACCACCACCAATCAAAGTTCTTCATTAAATAGTATCACAAATTTAAGCGTACCAATTATAGTGGAAGGGTTATTTAAACCCTTGGATTACAAGGGCATAGCTGAGGAGATTAATGTGATAGCAGAAAAAATATCTTAAATAGACAATTTATAGTGCTGGAAGGCGGGGATAAAAATAAAACATGTCATTATTGGTACTGCCGGACACGTCGATCATGGAAAATCAAATCTTATTAAAGCGCTGACCGGCATTGAAACCGACAGACTGCGGGAAGAAAAGGAACGGGGCATATCGATTGAACTGGGGTTTGCTTACCTGACACTGCCTGGAGGCCGCCGGGCAGGCATAGTGGACGTGCCGGGGCACGAGCGTTTTATTAAAAATATGCTAGCGGGAGTCAGCGGTATTGACTTGGTACTGTTGGTGATAGCGGCAGACGAAGGTGTAATGCCCCAAACCCGGGAGCACTTTGATATTTTACAACTATTGCGGGTAAAAAAAGGCATTATAGTGCTGACAAAAGTAGATTTGGTAGACGAAGATTGGCTGGAACTAGTGAAGGAGGAAATTAAAGAATTTTTTTCGGGCACATCCTTTGAAAATGCCCCGATGATCCCTGTTTCCTCAGTGACAGGGGAAGGCTTACCAACGTTACTGGAAACTATAGACAGCATGGTGCAGAATGTTGAGGAACGGACAGATATTGGCAAAGTGCGGTTGCCGGTGGACAGAGTTTTTACCGTGCCTGGCTTCGGCACAGTGGTCACTGGCACCATGGCATCGGGCAGACTGAGTATTAGTGACGAGGTAGTGCTGATGCCAACCAATATTTGCAGCCGGGTGCGAGGCTTGCAGGTGCATGGGAATAAAGAGGAATTTGCTCAAGCGGGGCAGCGACTAGCGGTAAACCTGGCCGGTGTTGAAGTGGCAGAAATACAGCGCGGTAACGTGCTTTGTACCCAAGGCGCGTTAAAACCCTCCTACCGACTGGATGTAAAAATACATTTGTTGGCTAATACCGTAAAACCACTGCTACACCGGGCCAGGGTGAGACTGCACATTGGTACAGACGAAATAATTAGCCGCGTGATTATGTTTGATCGAGATCAACTGCGACCCGGCGAAGACGCATACGTACAACTCCAGCTAGAAGATACTGCTGTGGCCAGCAAGGGCGATCGATTTGTAATTAGGAGACTATCGCCGATGCAAACCATTGGCGGCGGCGTGGTCATTGACCCTTTGGCGCAAAAACATAAGCAATACAAAAAAGATGTTATTGAAATATTAAGAACTAAAGAAAAGGGTACTGCCGATGAACTGCTACAGCAATTTTTAGCAACACATCCTCTACCGGTAACTGAGGCTATAGCCGCTGAAGAAGCCAACGTGGCAGCAGCAGACTGGGACGATGCATTGCATAAACTACTAAAAGAAGACAAGGTTAAGCTGGTTTTAGCAGACAACGAAAATATGCTGATTTATAAAGAAAGATATCTTTGCTGGGTGGAGCAAATAACTGTTGCTCTTAAGGAATACCATGATAAATATGCATTGCGGGAGGGTTACCCTAAAGAAGAATTGCGATCTCGCATGTTTGATAAGCTTAACACCAAAGTTTTTCTGTACCTGTTACAACAAATGGACAACGATGGCTACATTAAAGTCAATCCGCAAACTCTCAGGCTACCAGAATTCAGCGGTTTGCCGACAGGCAAGGATGCCGAATTGATCACTACTATAGAACATATATTAAAGAAAAATATTTTTCAACCGCCCAACTGGAACGAGATAGTCAAACAATTAGTGCTAAAGCCAGATCAAGCTGCAGAGTATCAAGCATTCCTGCTGCGGACTGATAAGATAATAAAAGTGGAAGATAATATCTACTTTCATATTGATGGTATCAACAAGGCTAAAGATGTAATTGCCCAGTATATTAACGAGACAGGAAAGATTAACTTGGGGGAAACCAGAGACCTATTGAAAACCTCCAGAAAATACGCTCTACCGTTGTTGCTATACCTTGACCGAATCCGCTTTACTCGCCGCATAGGGGATGACCGTGTTCTGGGCGCTAAGGCGTAATGCTAACCAGATTACAAAAACCCCTATAGTAAACAGACTATAGGGGTTTATAATAGCTATATCGCCTTACTTGCTAAGATTTAATATAATGTCTGTGCCTTGCATTTCTACAACAACCTGCCAACCCATACTTTCCGCAGCACGGGTTACATTTTCTTTGGCTGTATTATTATCCACAAGTACTTGCACTTTACCTTCTGTGGTTTGACTTAATAATTGACGAGTTAATATTACCGGCTCAGGACAGGACAGACCCCGAGCGTCTACTGTCTTTAGCATCCACATTACCTCCTAATGCTTTACTTCCTTGCAATCCAATTATTGCAATTGCCAGCACCACTAATAAGCCGATAATTACAGCTATCTGACCTGAACCAGGAACCCCTGATCCACTGGCAGCTAAACCAAAATTATGAGCAAAGGCGGCACCGGCTATAAAACCTAAAACGGTAATAACAGAATCGGTGTTACCTTCACTGGCAGAAATAATTTGACGCAGTGGGCAACCTCCCAGCAGAATAGCTGCAAAACCTGCTAGCGTCATGCCTAAGAAATTCCACAATCCATCATTATGAGCTATGGGCTGTTGTTCAAAACCTAGGGTGAAATTGCCCATTATTAAATTTCCAATGGTGGCAACCACTAACATCACCACAAAACCTGACAATAGGTGGGTGTCCCGGAAGAAAATCAAATCACGAATGCCGCCAACCATGCATAAGCGGGAACGCTGGGCTAAAACCCCAACCAGTAAACCTGCCGCTAAAGATATTATTATTGGTGCGTGCATAGAAGCGGGACCTTCTTGACTGAAAAATATAAAGGCTGGTTTTATCAATAAAAAACCCAATAAAATAATAGCTATAATCGGGAATATGTAACCTGCACCTTTATTTTGTGGTATAGCCCTGCCCAAAGAATAGCCCTGCTTTAAGAACATTGTGCCAATGACTATCCCCACTATTAAGCCTGCAAAACCAACCAAGGCATTTAAATCTCCGCCCGCTAACCTGTATACCATGCGCAAGGGGCACCCTAAAAACACTAACATGCCAATTATACCAAAAAAGGCTAGTGTAAAGCGGGCTAGCGTATTTGAGCCTCCCACAACTCTAAAGTCTCGACTGACAAGGGCAGAAGCAAAGGCGCCCAGTACTAAGCCAATGATCTCGGGCCGTAGATATTGAACTGGTGCTGCCCGGTGTAGTCCCAGAGCCCCCGAAATATCCCGCAAAAAGCAGGCAATGCAGTAGCCCATGTTAGCTGGGTTTCCTAGGGCGACCAGCATTACGCCTAAAAGCCCAACAACCCCCCCAGCAGCTACAATAAGTATTTTGTTTCTCATTAGAAACCTCCTTTGGAAAATATTTCTTATAATCCATTAGACATTTATACTTAACCTCCTGTTATATTATGTATAAAATATTGTAATATGTAAGGCCGGTTAATACTATGTATGCCAATTGGTAATATCAATGGTTTGCCAATTGCTATAGGGAAACCCACCGCAATAATAAAGGTGACAAGACAGATATTTTTGATTTGGTTTAGCATTTTTCTGCTCAATAAGTAAAACTGTTCGGCATTAGTTTCGTTTAACCGTTCAGGGTAATTATGCACCTCAGGATATTTTTTAAATAGTTGCATGAAAATGATTATAGAGTGTTATTTATAGCATCCGTTAGTTTTTAAGGTTTTTTCTCTTCAAATTTTAATTAAAATTGTGTATAATCTATGATAATTGCATATGTAAAATGTTTTCTAGGGTTCCGCAACAAATTGTTGGTCTGGTCCGAGAGAAAACTCACAGCTTTGCTGTGACACGGAGGGATAAAAGCCTGGGAGATAACCGATAAACTGTTCTCTTAGGCTTTTTTGTTTTGGAGTAAAATATATTGGGGGTGTCATTTAGATGAGTAGAAACTGGCTTAAAGTATTTGTCGCAGCCTTTTTAGAAGTTTTTTGGGTGATTGGATTGACTCACTCCTATGATTTTTGGACATGGTCCGGGACTATTATCGCTATTATAGGCAGTAATTATTTAATGATTACCGCAGCACAAGTACTTCCAGCGGGAACGGTCTATGCCATTTTTGTGGGCTTAGGAACTGTAGGTACTGTCATTGCAGAAATTCTTTTCTTTGGCGAACCATTCAAATTGGCAAAAATTCTTTTAATAACAATACTATTGGCCGGTGTCATTGGTTTGAAACTAGTCACAGACGATGCGGTCGAGAGAGGAGCTGAGTCTTGATGGCTTGGTTTGCTTTAATTTTAGCAGGTTTATTGGAGACCTTTGGTGTTGCAATGATTAATCAATTGTCTGTAAAGCGAAATTGGCAAACTGTCATGTTATTGATTTTGGGGTTTTGCGCAAGCCTTGCATTACTCAGTTATTCATTGCAATTTATTCCTATGGGAACCGGTTATGCTATTTGGACAGGAATTGGTGTCGTTGGAGGCACCTTAGTAGGGATGCTATTTTTTAGAGAATCAAAGGATTGGAAAAGGATCGTCTTCATAGCTATGATTCTAGGTGCTGCGGTTGGACTAAAACTTGTTTCATAATTTAAGCAATGTACTGCGCCAACAAACCGCACCATACAATTATTTAAAAGAATATAACTGCACCCTGAAGCACAGATTAGAGCTCTAAGTCGGAACGAACATAAGTGAACGCTAGAAGTGACATGCAACTACAATGAAGGACACACATTGTACAGCCAACCCCAGATAGTGCTAACATTAGGGCTGTACTATGTGTGGTTACCGTTTACTGCATCTAAGGCAACAGCCTTTTTAACCTTAAGCGGCAACTGCCGCTCACCCACCAAGAACGCAACCGCTTACAAAACATTAAAGAAATTACGTTACCCATTTTAAAAAATTATGGAATCGCTAAGGCATATATTTTTGGTTCGGATTACCGCAAGATTTAAGCAGAAGCCAGCATGACCATTTAAGAGAGCAGTTGGAGAAAATTCTTAACCTAGTAAAACAGTAGGACACTACAGTCATCAGTAACGCTATGGAAAGGTCACTGGCCTCTGGCACCTTTGGATATGGCATCCTAAAGAGGATAATCGACAAACAAATCAAAGCACCCCATAGCTTATCTAATCCCCAAACACGTTAGTCATTAGGCTATTGACTACCCTTTTAGATTAATCCAAGTTGAGTAAACTTTTTCTTCGTTCTTTTAACTATTTCTTCAAAAGTTAGTTTAGTTGGTCGCCTTATTGCATTAATTTCATCAAATATTAGTTTTCCTTCTTCTAGGTTTAAAATGTTAACAATACAACAGAGGCTAATTATTTCAAATAGACTTATACAGTTAATATCCGTAAATTCTTCTATGTATTTTTTAGCTTCTTTATCATCACTAACCAACCAATTAATATTCTTTTCGTTAGCAAGAGCAGCTGCTTTTAATTCACCAGGCCCAAGAAAGCAATCGTAAGATTCGCAAAATATTTTAATACTATTTAACTCATCAATTGTTAGATCTGAAGCAGTATCTATATTAATAACTTGAAGCCACCGTTCAAGCTGTGCATCTCTCAATGACATTCCTTTTCCCCGGGTAGCAATTTTCTTTTGGGCTTCCCTTAGAACCTTATCTGGGATAAGCACCTTATCAAACACTTTCCCCATTAATTCTAAATGCCCGGTTAAACTTAAGTTAACCAAGACGTCTGCATCACTAACACATATTTCAATCATCGTAGTAGTCATGAGGCTCCAAACCATAATCACTTGGAGTTTTGCCCCAAAGTTCCAGAAGGCTTTCGAGCTTTCCATAGGTGATTATGCCATTTTCAAAATTGCTTGTTACTGCTTCTAAAAAAATATGAGGAAAGTAAGGGGAAGTTGGTTCATTCAGTTCAGATGTATATCCTAGCCTTTTAGTTTGAAATTTTAATTCCTCGGTATTTTCGATATTGCCGAGTTTTTTGAGTTTGCCATATATAGAACCATTTTTTAGTATGCCTGCTTTAAACAAGGAATAAGCCATAGCAGCATAGCTAACCTTAAAGAATTGTTGCATTTTAATAATATGCTTCTCAGTTATAATTGTAGGATGACCAAAAAACTTTCTGAATGAATCTTCTAAACCTTCAATAGGCATTAAAAACTCACCTGCAAAAGCATCAGCAATAATTTCTATTTCATCATCGTTATTTTTACTGTTTCCTGGGTCGCAATAAATGCCTTTCAGACTATTTCTATCATAGAGAAAGTGGCAAAACTCATGTGCAGCCGAAAAATATTGTCTGCCTAATGGTTCATCTGAATTAATAAATATAACTGGATGACCTTTGATTTCAGCAAAAAAGGCATGAAGCCTAGGATCTGAAGCTTTATGCCTTAGTAGTAAAATCTTATGCTGCTCAATTATACTAAATATGTCTGATATTGGGCCTTTTCCTAATCCTAGGGCACCTCTTGTTTCTCTTGCCCTTTGAATACCAATTGATTCCAATTCCTTGCGTTTACTACTCTTTAGCCTAGGCATTATTATTACTCCTTAAACTTATTTGTGTTATCATGGTTTTAAAGATATATTCTATGCTATTTACTGCTTGTAAGAAACTTGCATCATCATGGCCCTGGCGAAACTTAGCAACCAAAGTTTCTTCTTCTACCGGCCTTGTTAATTCATCTACAGATACAGCTAATAAGTCTGCAATTTTTCTTAGTTCGATGCTATTAATGGCTTTGTTGCCATTTTCTATCTTTGTTACGACTGGGCGGGATACTCCCAATTCCTTAGCTAAGTGTGCTTGGTCATAACCTTTTGATGTCCTTAAAGCTCTTATTCGTTCACCGATCTCCATGAACGTAGGCATCCTAGCCATAATCTAATCCCCCCTTTATTAGTTTATTCTATACGTAACATATTCAACATTATATTTAAAAAAGCCTTTATTTAGGTTCTATTTTGTTACCTTATATTATATGGTTAATTTGCAATTTTGTATACCTAATTTTAGTTTATTATTGTCAAGCTCATTGTTTTTATTTTTAAATTTCCTAAATCTAATACTAGCACGCTCCAGCATTGTGATTAGCTTAATATTTATCCGCACCATGCCACAACAGCGGCAGGCAAATTTCTGCTCGCTAAAATGATCACTCAGGCGCCGCCCCTTTTAATGTCCAGTATTTGCTGCATCTGCTCCATGTCTATGTCGGATTGCTTGGCCACTACCATGGTCAGTAAAGTGATGGACTTCTGCAAATCTTTAATTACTGGTTCCAACCGTACTAAAAGATAACCCGCCATCACCATCGGGAAGCCGTAGTTTGCCGACAAAGTGTGTTGCTGCAATCCGCCCAATACCTGGGATACATCGTACATGTCCTGCTCGGTGGCGTCCGCCTTAATGTTCCTGTAGGTAATCTTACCTAAGATGAAGTCCCCTAAGGCATTTACCCCCTTTTTCACTTGCAACTGCAGCGCCGAGGTTACCAGATTTTTGGTAATCCCCATCCTACCATTCTCCCTTTTAGTTTATTTGTCTGTGGCAGGGAGGCTGGACCCTGCCACAAACAGAAATGGCCAAGAAACATCTAATATTTCCCAGCCAATTCAAACATACCATAGGTGGTATAACGTTTCAAGGGTTAGTTTTAATAAATTACCTAATAATGAGTTTGTCCCCCAATATCCCCTGCTCTTAGATGTTCATAGGTTTCTACCAACATTAAGTCCATTAGTGTTTCTCTAAATTTCTCATCATCCAAAATCCGCACAAAGAACTTTTGGTTTTGGCTCATTCTGTCCACTGTTTTATCCATGAACTTTTTATAATAGCTATATTTAAAGTTATCTAACGTGTTGGTTTTAGCCTTTCTCGCCAGTTCCTCATCCTGGAAGAAGTCTTCTTTTAGTTGTTCAACAGACAGTTGGTCTGCAGGAGAAAAGTCTGTGCCAAACCGATCGTTTAACTTTTCAATAATGCTAGACAGTGGTGCCTTTTCCAGGTCTTTGGCGGTTCCTCCACCATCTCCCGGTTTTTTTAGTTCTGTAGCATCTTCCTTGACCAATGAAATACTGCCGTCAAAGGTTTTTTGGTTGCGATAGTATTCCAGTGCCACATCATCTGCCAGGTTTACTGTCTCGCTGATACTCCTAGGCAGTTTCTTCAGCAGGAAGGTCAGATAGATGTAGAGTTTATGCAAATCCACATCTGCAAAGGGGCCAATTTGCAGGATGAATGAATACAGCCGCACATATTTAGCACCGGCACTTTTAAATTCATCCTGTTCAATGTTGGGGCATAGTTCAACTAATATTACAAATGACATATATTCCCACGTTTCAGTTTCCATGCAGGATGAAGCCGCCAGCATAGTCGGCGGCGCTCTCAAAAGAGCCAGATTGCCCGTAGATTGCCCGCGATAAGAAAATTTGGTTCCGAGAAAACCCCGGAACCCTTGGCATGTATGGAGCCAGAGAACGGATTTGAACCGTCGGCCTACGCATTACGAGTGCGTTGCTCTACCACTGAGCTACTCTGGCAGCTTAGCACAATATATTTTATGATTTTTTAGTTTTGCTGTCAAGAGCAACTGACTATATATCTCATCCCAGTTGCCACAGCGTTTGCCAGGCCAGGGCCAATGTAAATTGTGGGGAGCGTTAAATAATATCACTTCAATCCCCGCTGCTGCCAACTGGACTGCGTTGTGGTAGTTATCTTCCACCATCACGTCCACCACCAGTTCTTTGCAAATATCTACCTTGTCGTGGCTGTTTAACAAGTGCAGACCGTGATAGGGAAACTGGTGTTTCTCTAACCACCGCCGGGTACAAAACTCATGCATTTGGTTGCGGGCGGTGATGATATGCAGTTGATGTTCATTAACCAGTTGTTTGAAATACCGGGCAGCGCCTGCAATCTCAGGCGATTTTTCAATAATGTTTGCTTCTCGCTGCTGCATCAACTGCGTAAACTGTTCCCGCGTCAGATCATAAACCTTGGTCACATCATAGTCCTTAATGTCATTTATATTAATAACCTGCCCGGTGAAATTATTTAACTCCTCAATTAATAAGGGCAGGTTGTCGCATATTGTGCCATCTAAATCACAGCCAATAATCATTTTAATCCCTCTCAATAGCTAAAAACTTTCGTTTCCAATCACTGTTTTCGATGCCGCCAAAGCCACCCAGCGAACCATCACTTCTGATTACTCGGTGACAAGGTAATACCAACAGCACGCGGTTGTTACGCAATGCGCCGCCAACGGCCCGGCTGGCAGTTGGTTTACCAATCATTGCCGCCACTTGCTGATAGGAGCGGGTTTCACCATAGGGTATGGTGCTGATACTTTCCAACACCTGACGTTGAAAGGGGGTACACCAACTCAAGTCTACTGGAAAGTTCAACTGGCACCGCTGACCACCGAAATATTTGCTCAGCTCTCGCCGTAAGCATAAAACCTGTTCGGTATCAGCGTCCCCTGCGATCAGTTGAGTTGGGTCCACATAGTCATGCAATTGTTCCAAAGCGGCTTCTGGTGACGGGTAAGGCAATGTTAAAACCGCTAGCCGATTGTTAGACCAGGCCACAGCAATCCAACCAACATCTTTAATCTGTATAATATTATATTTCATGTTAACTCACCGGAGGCCTTTCTAAATTGTTTTGATCTACCATGTTTTGTTCGGTCGTTGGCTGTTCCACCACTGAGGTAATGAAGATATACAAACCGGTAATAATAATTAAACCACCGACAACTTGCAACATGGTGGGGATTTCTTTAAATATAAAGCAGGCGAGAATGGTGGCCCCCACCGATTCGCCTAAAATGCTTACCGAAACCACCGCCGCCTTTACATAGCGTAACGCCCAGTTGAACACAGTGTGACCAAATATTGTTGGTACAATGGCTAACAATATAAACCACAACCAAGTTAATTTAGGGTAGGGGTATAGCGGCAGGTTAAAAAACAGGCTACAGAGTAGCAAGGTAACGGCAGAGGCACTATATACCATAATTACATAGGGAAACAACGACAAATGATTGCGTAAGCTACGACCAATGAGCATGTATCCAGCAATAAAAATAGCGCCGGAAAAGGCTAGCAGGTCACCAAACAGTGCTTGGCCGCCCACTTGAAAATCGTTAATGCCAATGATGATACTGCCGCAAAGGGCCATAGCCGCACCCACCATCCCTTTGGATGAAAACTTTTCTCGGTATAGAAAATATCCCCCGGTGATGACAAACAGCGGTTGCATGGTCACCAGTACGGTGGAACTGGCTACGGTGGTGTAGTTTAATGAGGTAATCCAAACAGCAAAGTGCATAGCCAAAAGTATTCCTGACAGAGCTGCTAACATTAGGTCCCTTTTCGATACCCGACGCAATTCTTGGCCACCGGATATAAAGGTAATGGGCGCCAATAACAGCACCGTAAAGCCCAATCGATAAAAGGCAATAATTAACGGCGGTGCTTCCGCTAATTTGGTAAAAATAGATGAAAAAGCAGCCGCCAAAACCCCCAATACCACTGCTAGGTAGGGATTGATGATTGGTTTATCCATGGATTTTTGCCACCTTAGTTGATTAAATAGCTGAATTAACTAATTCGCTGTTGAGGAGGTAATTCCTTTTGGGAAAGAGTAGGTTTTGTAGATTGAACAGAGCAACGGTTCTTAGGTGGAGCCAGACACCATGCAAATGTAGGGGGGCGATTTATCGATCCCATTAACGCAACCTATATGTATTGAGAAAAGTTGTGCTCTATACACATAGATTGCTTAGTGGGCTCAATGAATTGAGCCCCTACAAAAATCACATTGCCTAAAACCATACAAATTGTAAATCACTAGCCATTCAAAATTCAACATTCTTAATTCATAATTGCTTTTACCCTACTGATTGGCTTTAAAACTCTCTTGTGGTTCTGCTTCTTTAAACAGTTCTGTTGACAGGTAGCGCTCGCCGGTGTCCGGCAGTAGTACCACCACCAGCTTGCCTTGGTTTTCTGGGCGTTTAGCCACCTCAGCGGCAGCGTAGGCGGCGGCACCGGAGGATATTCCCACTAATAAGCCCTCATCCTTTGACAGATTGCGGGCAGTTTCAATTGCCTGTTGACCAGGGACCTGGAATACTTCATCTATTAATTCCATGTTGATCACCTTGGGCACAAAGCCAGCACCAATGCCTTGAATTTTGTGAGAGCCGGATTTACCACCTGATAGTACAGGGGACTCCGCTGGTTCCACAGCAATAATCTGCACATCGGGCTTTTTTTGTTTTAACACTGTAGCTACTCCGGTAATGGTGCCACCGGTGCCTACTCCGGCCACAAATATATCTACTTTACCATCGGTATCCCGCCAAATCTCTTCGGCGGTGGCGGCTACGTGAGCTACTGGGTTGGCGGGGTTTTCAAACTGTTGGGGGATAAAGGCTTTGGGGTATTGCTTGGTCAATTCATTGGCCTTTTCGATGGCCCCTTTCATCCCGGTGGCCCCCGGAGTAAGTACAATCTCGGCTCCATAGGCCTTTAGCAGGCTACGGCGTTCTACGCTCATGGTCTCCGGCATAGTCAAAATTAAACGGTAACCTTTAATGCTACATGTCAGGGCTAGACCAATGCCGGTATTACCACTGGTGGGCTCAATAATTACCGTTTGCTGATCCACTAAACCCTGCTGCTCTGCCTTTTCGATCATTGAAACAGCGATCCGGTCTTTGACACTGCCACCGGGGTTAAAGTATTCCACTTTAGCCACCACCTGAGCTGCTGCTTTGGCGGACGCTTTGTTTAAACGCACCAGTGGGGTATTACCAATCAGTTCTAACAAATTGTTTCTGATATTCATACAGGGCACCAACTTTCCTACAAAATAAATGTATTGTACCTAGTATAACAAAAAACCTTGCGGGTATTCCGCAAGGTTTTTGTTTTTTACATCATAGGAGGCATTCCGCCGCCCATGCCAGCTGCATCGCCCTTTTCTTCAGGTAGATCTGATACCAAAGTTTCGGTGGTCAGAATCATAGCTGCGATACTGGCAGCGTTTTGCAGAGCAGAACGAGTTACTTTAGCTGGGTCTACAATGCCGCTTTCGATCATGCTTACAAATTCACCAGTCAACGCATTGTAGCCAACGCCAACTTCTAAACCGCGAACCTTTTCTACAATAACAGACCCTTCTACACCAGCATTGTTAGCGATTAAACGCAGAGGCTCTTCCAGCGCCCGCTTAACGATGTTAATACCGGTTTGTTCATCGGCAATATCAGAGCTTACTTTTTCCAGTGCAGGAATTAAGTCTACCAAGCAAGCGCCACCACCGGATACAATGCCTTCTTCAACTGCAGCCCGGGTAGCGTTCAAAGCATCCTCAATCCGTAGCTTTCTGTCTTTCATTTCTACTTCAGTGGCAGCACCAACGTTGATCACTGCTACACCGCCGGCCAGTTTAGCCAAGCGCTCTTGTAGTTTTTCTTTATCAAATTCGCTGGTGGTATCTTCAATTTGTTTTCTAATTTGAGCAACGCGGGCAGTGATCTTTTCTTGCTCGCCTGCACCACCAACGATAATGGTTTCTTCTTTCTTAACCCGTACTTGACGAGCAGTACCCAGCATTTCAATAGTGGCTTTATCCAGTTTCAAACCGATGTCTTCGGTAATTACAGTACCACCAGTTAAAATAGCGATGTCTTCCAGCATAGCTTTACGACGATCACCAAAACCAGGAGCTTTAACAGCCACAACGTTTAAGGTACCACGCAGTTTGTTCAGCACTAGAGTAGCCAGTGCTTCGCCTTCCAGGTCTTCACAAATAATCATTAGGGGCTTGCCTGTTTGTACTACTTTTTCTAACACAGGCAAGAAGTCAGCCACCGCACTGATTTTTTTGTCAGTGATCAATATGTAAGGATCACTCAAGGTAGCTTCCAGTTTGTCAGTGTCGGTAACCATGTAAGGAGAAATGTAGCCGCGGTCAAAATTCATACCTTCAACTACTTCCAATGAGGTACCGATACCTTGGGACTCTTCAACGGTAATGACACCGTCTTTACCTACCTTTTCCATAGCATCTGCAATTAACTCACCAATTTTAGCTTCGTTGGCAGAGATAGATGCCACTTGAGCGATGGATTCTTTACTTTCTATGGTTTTAGCTTGATTTTTAATTTCCTCAACGGCCTTTTCCACAGCCAGTTCAATACCACGCTTAACCAGCATTGGGTTAGCACCAGCAGCTACGTTCTTTAAACCTTCCCGTACCATAGCTTGGGCGAGTACTGTGGCAGTGGTGGTACCATCACCAGCTACGTCGTTGGTCTTGGTAGCAACTTCTTTCACCAGTTGTGCACCCATGTTTTCAAAGTTGTTAGGCAGTTCAACTTCTCTTGCAATGGTGACACCATCGTTAGTGATTAGTGGTGAACCAAACTTTTTATCCAATACAACGTTACGACCTTTAGGGCCAAGGGTTACTTTTACAGCATCAGCCAGCGCGTTTACGCCTCTTTCCAGCGCTTTGCGAGCATCTTCGCCAAAAATAATTTCTTTAGCCAAAATGACAACCTCCTTATTAGTCTACTATTGCTAAAATATCCAGATCGCGTAAGATGAGATATTCTTCTCCATCAACCTTAACTTCGTTGCCAGCGTACTTAGAATATAGTACTTTGTCACCAACTTTAACATCCATTGGTTGACGTTGGCCGTTTTCCAACACCCGGCCTGGTCCCACCGCAATTACTTCAGCTTGTTGCGGCTTTTCTTTTGCAGTATCCGGTAATACGATACCGCTTTTGGTTACTTCTTCGCTGGGCAGCGCTTTAACCACTACCCGGTCTGCTAATGGTTTAATAGCCACAAATACCCCTCCTTGAATTGAGAAATATATAATTACTTGATTTCTGTTAGCACTCAATAGGTGTGAGTGCTAACATCCAAGTAATATAATATAGAACGAAAAAATCAAAAGCAAGCATCCTCGGCCCTAAATAAAAACTGAAAATGCCTAAATTGTGAAAAATAAGGATAGATAGCTTTAATTTTCTCCTTCTATATCTTTTTTACTTGGTTTCTAATTTTTTAATGTCTAAGCATTACTATTTTTACCTATCCATTACAGGTTTATACCATAATCTTAAAAAATTTCCAATTAATTTTTCCTTTATTCTTTACCACACTCTCCCCCTTGGCCGGATAAAATCTCCATGCCATGGGGTAACACCGGAAGCACCACCTCTAAGCATTCCCGAACCCCTTTGGGACTGCCCGGCAGGTTAATAATTAAGGTTTTGTTGCGAATGCCGGCCACCGCTCTGGAAAGCATCGCTTTGGGGGTTTTGCTCATGGATTCTCTGCGCATTGCTTCCGCTATCCCCGGCACCTCCCGTTCTATCACTTCTTTGGTGGCCTCCGGGGTGTTGTCCCGGGGGCTAAAACCAGTGCCGCCGGTGGTCAACACTAAATCAAGTTTCAATACATCACAACACTTTAGCAATTGTTCTTTAATTTTGTCAAAGTCATCAGAAATTACGTTGTAGTATTCAACTTGGCCATCTATTTGAGCCACCATGTCCTCTATTAATTGGCCACTTTTGTCTTCCCGCTCACCCCGGGCACCTTTGTCGCTTAACGTTATCACGCCTACTTTAATCAAACTACATCACCTCGTCTATAAAAGTTATTTATGATATTATTAATTTAACAACATCCTTAGTAATTTTCCAAATATTTTACTCGGAGGTAATTTATGAGCCAACCGAAAAATTTTATACCCGTCACCGTCACCAGAGTAATAAAGAACGAGGTTTACCAAGAGCAGGATAACATCGTACAGGAAGTACCAGTTACGCTATTTTTAAATGACAAAGAGTTTGTTACTTTAGTATGTTCTCCTCAATACCTGAAGGAATTAGCCGTTGGCTTTCTGTGTTCAGAGGGCATTTTGCAACTGGCTTCAGACCTCTATGACATCACCATTGATGAAGAAGAGGGTATTATCAAAGTAAAGGCCGCCGCAGGTGAAGCAGAAGATAAATTTATGAAGCGTTATATCACTTCCTGCTGTGGACGGGGACGTTCTATTTTTTACTTTGTTAACGACGCCAAATCAATGTCTATGATTAAATCACAAATCAGTGTAACCCCTGAACAAATATGGCACTTAACCTCGCAGTTGGAAGATAAATCAACTCTGTTTAAAGGCACCGGTGGTGTTCACAATGCCGCCCTTTGCACCGCTGCTGACGTTTTGGTCTTTTTTGAAGACATTGGTCGACATAATGCAGTGGATAAAATATTTGGCCACTGTTTTTTAAACAATATCGACATGACCGATAAAATTTTGGTTTTTAGTGGTCGCATTTCTTCCGAGATCTTAATTAAAGTAGCTAAAATGGAGGTTCCCATTTTAGTATCCCGCTCGGCCCCCACCGCCCTGGCCATAGAAATGGCCGAAAAATTGGGCTTAACGGTGGTGGGTTTTGCCCGGGGTAATCGGATGAACATTTATTGCCATCCCGAACGGATTAGTCTTTAGTACCAAAACAATTGGCAAATAATTTGGGAATTATGCTATCCAATTCATCGATAAAGCGGTCGTAACGTTTTATTAGTTCTAAGGCAGGGTCGGTTAATTTTGCCCCACCGCCCTGCTCTCCGCCTATTTTTGTCTTCACAAACTTTATATCCCAATGTTTTTCCGCTTTCTTTATTTTTCCCCAGGCTGCCCGATAGGACATATTCATTTGCCGGGCAGCCCCAGAAATACTGCCAGTTTCATTTATCAGTTTCAGTAAGTGATACAGCCCATCACCAAAAACGGTGTGATCCCACTCCAACCAAACCTTGTACCCCACCTTTAACCGGTCAGGGTCAATCAATTTTTTCACCCTGCCACATTATCTTGCCACAGTCCCGTAGGTCGTAGCCCCCCAGGTTAGCCACCTGTTCTTGAAACTCAGGCAGCGCCATTACCTGCAGCATTCTCTGAATCACCGGGCTGTCCCAATATTCGGCTGGAATGCATAGATCATAGCGCTCTTCCACCACCGGAATAAAGTCCAAGTCCAACGCCTTGGCTGCCGCTTTAATACCTAATCCTGCATCCGCTGCCCCACTGACCACCGCCGATGCCACCGCCATGTGGGTGTACTCTTCATGGTGGTAACCATGGATTTGTTCAGGCTCTATGCCCAGTTCCTTTAATTTATAATCTAACAGGATCCTGGTTCCAGCCCCACGTTGACGATTGACAAAACTGGTTCCCTCTTTAGTCAAGTCTGCCAGACTGGTAATGCCCTTCGGATTGCCCTTGGCCACTATTAAGCCCTGTTCACGATAGACCAAGTTCACCAGCACCATGTCACGGTCTGGCAACAGTCTTTTGATATAGGAAACGTTATAGTCACCGGTTTCTTCATCCAACAGGTGGGTGCCAGCGCAATGGGCTTCTTTGCGCTTCAAAGCAGTTAACCCGCCCAGGCTGCCAACGTGGGCAGAGGCCAACGTGGCTTCTGGATAAAGTTTGCGCAACAAGTTAGCCAATACATCAAGGGCGATGTCGTGGCTGCCAATGATCACCGTGGTTTCATTAATTTCTTCCTTAGAGCGCAGCAATTCAATGGTTACCCTTTCTCCGGCCTGATAGCCTTCGGTCTGCCGTGGTACCCTTAAAATGCCGTCTGCCCGCACCATAGACATAATCATCCCTGCACCGCGGGAGATGGGTGTGGCAATGGTTTTTTCACCCACCCTACCTAATTTTACCCGCACAAACTCCTCTACCCCTAAAGGTTTAACCAGTTTGCGAGAGATGGTGGCTGACACCTTTTCTCTGGCAGGTGGTACCGCGCCTAGTTTTTTGTAGACTAAGGGCTTAACAAACAGCTCACAAGCCAGTGATGCCGACACTGGATACCCCGGCACCCCCACCACCGGTTTGCCGTTGATTTCACCCAGGATCACCGGCTTGGCAGGTTTGATGGCCACGCCATGGGTAATAACTCTACCCAGTTCCCGCACCAAATCCACGGTGAAGTCCTCTCTGCCTGCTGAAGAACCGGCATTAATTACCAATATCTCTGTTTCTGCCACTGCCTTTAAAATATTTTGTTTGAGCAATTGGTAATCATCTATGGTGATGCCATAGCGAATAGGGTCACCGCCCCATTCTTTAATATATGACCCCAACACCCGGGAGTTATATTCAATAATATCCCCTGGTTTTAAATGACTGCCCGGTTGCACCAGCTCAGTGCCGGTGGGCATAATGGCCACTTTGGGCCGCGGGTGAACAGTTATTTCGGTCAAACCGCCGGCCAAAATGCCCCCAATATCTACCGGTCGAATGAGGTGATTACCAGGTAAAATCATTTCGGTGGCCACAACATCTTCGCCAATTACCCGCACATGTTGCCACGGGGCCACTGCAGCGGTAATTTCAATCAACTCTGGATTTATAAAGTGCACATCTTCAATCATTACCACCGCATCACAACCCGCCGGAATGGGATCACCGGTATCCACCATGATGGCTTGCGCGCCCATTTTAAGTTGTTTCGGGGTGGTTTCAGCGGCACCAAAGGTATCTATGGCTTTCACCGCCACTCCATCCATAGCCGACGCATTGTAGTGGGGCGATGACAATTTGGCATAAATTGGCACCGCTGTCACCCGACCCAGGGCCTCATCAACTTTAATCTTTTCTGGCACACCGGGTGCCAGCGCCTCTACTTCCTTTAGATAGTGTAAATATTCCTCCAAAGCCTGTTCCCAAGGCTTGTCATCCAAATAAACATCTCTTTTCATGGGGGGACTACCTCCTTAGAACAACTTTACTTCTACATATTCTCCGGCCTCTACTCCCTCTTTACCTTCGGGAATGCGAGCCAGCCCATCGGCCTTCACCATGGTGCTAATTAATCCGGATTTGCCCAGCACTGGCTCAGCAAATAGCTCACCCTGTTCAACATAAACCCGTACCCGTAAAAAATCCTCTCTACCGGCAGCAGAACGCATATTGCGGGTAATCTTGGCCCGTACTGAGACTTCTCTTAAAGCGTTATCATAACTACCCCAGCGCACCAGCGGGTCTACCAACAGGCTATATACCACCATGGCGGAAACCGGGTGACCTGGCAGTCCAAATATCGGTTTACCATCGACCACTGCCCCAATGGTGGGCTTACCGGGCTTAATGCCGATACCGTGAAAAAGTACACCGGGTTGGCCCAAGTCTTCGATAACCTTAGCAGTTACATCCCGGGCCCCCACTGAACTGCCACCGGAAACCAGCACCAAGTCGTTCTCGTTTAAGGCGGTGGAAATTGTCGCCTTTAGTGAATCAAAATCATCTTTGACAATGCCATAGATCGTGGGTATAGCCCCTCCTTGCCGGGCTAATCCGTATAAGGTATAAGAATTGATATCCCTAACCTGACCAGGTTCCGGAGTATTTTCGGGCGATACAACCTCATCCCCTGTGGAAACTATACCTACTTTCATTTTGGGTCGCACCGGCACCTCCGTCACCCCGGTAGCTGATAAAATGCCCAAGTCTTGGGGCCGGATTTTGTGGCCGGCTGTTAATACCGTAGCCCCGACCGGCACGTCTTCACCTTTGCGCACCATATTTTCACCAGGAGCCACCGGTTTGGTCACGCCAATGGTGCGGTCATCCAACTCTTCGGTGTACTCCACCATCACCACCGCATCGGCACCGGGCGGCAACATACCACCGGTGGGAATAGCCCAGGCCTGTCCTGGTTTTAATTCACCCGGCGGTTGCTTGCCCATTAACACCTGCCCACCAACATCAATATAAGCCGGCAAACTTTCCGATGCCCCAAAGGTGTCCTTTGCCTTCACTGCATAGCCATCCATAGTGGAACGGTCAAAACCAGGCACATCTTCCTTGGCAGTTACATTCTGGGCCAGAACCCTATCTAAAGCAGATAGAATGGGCACATTCTCAGCCATGGGAAGCTTTAAATTGTCGGTAAGGAGTTTTCGCCCCTGTTCCACCGTCAGTACGTTAAAGAGATCCATTTACATTCCTCCAATTAGAAAACTTGCCTTAGAAGCAACCCAACTCACAGGCTTTAATTTTAATATCCAATTGGTCGGCCGCTTCCCCTATTACTTTGACAGGAACCTGTAGCTCAGCGGCTAGTTTACGGGCCATAGTACATGATAAACGGTTATCCGTTGCTGCCTTTTTGACAGCTTCTAAAATATTTTCAGATATATTACTCAAGTCAATCAACTCCTAGGTTTTTATAATTTATCTTTATTATCTTAATATTTTGCACAAAATAGCAATAATCCTTCAAATATTAAAAAGATGTGCTTGAATTTACATAACGGTCTAAAAAATAATTGCCTTGCCCAGACCAATTAAAATTTATGTTGAATGTGCTAAAAGGCACTTTCACTTTAAAGCAAGATGTTATATACTATAATATAAATGTGATATTTTTCTCAAGCACAGGGGGTGAGCTGCGATGACATTGATTAATGCACTGGAAATTTTTAAGTCCGCCGGAGTAAGGGTTTTGCCAATACCAGGAACAAGTAAGTTTAACCTGACCCTTCCGGGTGGTAAAGTGGCAATAATAAAGAGGGAACAACTAATGGGATTGGCGGCAAAGCTAGGCAGCAATCCCGACGATTTGCAAGACGCATTACTGAGAGCTATATAATGATATAACATTTTATGCAAGAATAAATGTTCTCAAAAAAGAGGCTTGAAATTAATCAAGCCTCTTCATTCTCTTCTTCTGCCTTTTTAGCTTTTTTGCGTTTGCGCCATTCAATAAACCGAATGATTTGGGCACTAAATTCATATAACAAGTACATCGGTGAAGCCATTAAAAGTGGCGTGATCATATCGGGCGTTGGTACAATGGCCGCTGAGATAACTACAGAAATCAGTAGGGCGTATTTACGGAATTTAATCATCAGTCGATAACTTAAAATTCCCAATTGGCCTAAAAAGAATGCCGCCAGCGGTAGTTCAAAAACTAAGCCAAAGGGTAGTAAAAATGTCAACGTAAAGGACACGTATTTGCCAATACTGATCATTGGCAACAATTCCTCGCCACCGTATCCCAGCAGGAACCTAATGGCTAAACCGTACACTGCAAAAAAGCCAAATAATATACCGGCAATAAACATCACAAAGGATATCACAATAAACAGTGTAAAATATACCCTTTCGGTTTTACGGAGCGCTGGGATCATAAAACTCCAAAACTGCCACAGCGTGATGGGCAGAGCAGTTAAAAAACCCAAGAAAAAAGATATACCGATCTTAGTCATCAGTGCTTCGGTCACATGTATATAGACCATCTCGTTACCAGTACTGGTTACCGGCGATAAAAGGATATCTAAAACCCGGTCAGCAAATGCCAAACAGACAACGGTCATTACCAGGGTCGCCACTAGTGAAATTATAATTGCCCTTCGTAATTCTTCTAAATGTTCCACCATTGACATTTCTGTATCCTTTGACACTAAACGACCCCCTCTTTCGTCACCCAGCCAGAGGCCTATGCGCGATACCTTTTATTCCCACGCTGGTAGCCTTCGCTGCTAGCTAGCTTATCAAAATCGGCTGTAGCCAAATCTTCACAAAATAAGTCTACTTCACCACATTGACGTTCGTCAACTGTTTTCAAATAACTTTTACATTGGTCACACAGATAAAGTCGATACTGTTTGTTATCTTCTGAGGTAATAAAGGATAGCTTGTCAGCATCTTTAGTACCACAGTAGGGACACCCAACCCGATCATAACGCCACTGGGTTTCACAACGACCGCAATGCAACACTCTAAAGCCCACCTTACCAGTAAGTTTAGCCATTGTGGGGCTGTCGCCACAAATGGGGCAATAGCCATGCTTCCACTTTTCTAAATCCAATTGCTTAGTGACAGTGGCTGCATAACTGTTTAATACCAACCTAGCGATGTTAGTGGTTAAAAAGTCCATCAGTTCCTCGGACATTTGCAGTTGATTGGCCCACTTGGTTTTGTTAGTGGCTATGTCATTGATTGCTGTGGTGGCTAAATCCTTCAGTTCATCGTCAGTTAATTTTTTCAATAACTTCAGGGTTTCCGCCGGTAGTTTAGCTGGACCAGGTTGCCATTTGAAATAGGCTGCAAATACTTTAAAAACAATCTCTTGCAATAATTCCTGTTCTGTTTCGGGTTGTAGTTCCGTTAGCAGCGGTGTCCCTTGAAGCCAACTGTCTTTAACATGGGCCGGTAGCTCTAACTTCCACTCTATGGAGTTAACTTTATCCGTTAAATCCATTAGTTCCAGATAAAAGTTTGCCAGTTTTGTGTTTTCGCCTATTCCCATCTCCATAGGAGTAACCCCTTTCTCATTTAAACATACTTGATTAATCACAGTGGCGCACATAATGTGCGCCACTAATTGATTATTTATGCGGTCTCTGTCTGGTGTTCTTCACCGTGTCCTAAAATGTTAAAGTTTTCTGCAATGAACAGGTACACCAATACTGCCCCACTTACCAGACCGATGGTTACTGCAAACTCCATCCATGATGGGAAGTAACCAGGGCCAAGGGCTTGATACATACCGGTAAACACCACGTTCATGCGGTTAATCACTAGGCCAATGGCGGTTAGCACACCAAAGGTGAATAACCCTGCTCTGGTTTTGCTCCATGGCCCAAAGCAAATGATAATTGGAATAATTACCCCCACTACCATTTCCAACAGGAACATGTTGCCCTCCAAGCTACCAGTAAATATATAACCTAAGGCATCGCGATGTATTAAATCGCCGAACTTTAGCAGTAAATACAGAATCATCACTACGCCACTGATCCTAATTAAACTGCGCAGTATTTTAGGATCCACCTGGTGATTCAAAGCCTTGCCGGCCAATGTGGTCTCTACGCAAACCATTGCCGGTCCCACAAAGAAGGACGACATTAAAAAGAATACTGGCAGTAACATTGACCACCACAGTGGGTGCAATTTATCAACTGCAATGATGTATAAACCTCCCAGTGAGGACTGGTGCAGGGTTGGCAGTAATATGCCCAAAATAAACAGGAAGGGCATAATCTTCATCAGCGGTTTATGCCATTTTTTACCGATTCTTTCGGTGGCAATTTCACCAAATTCAATCATCTGTACTGTGGTATAAATAGATACACACCAGAAAACTTCAAACAGCACTGAATGGTAACCCCAAGATACGAAGGGACGCCAGAAGTTAAACCATTGCCCAATATCTAAGAATAAACCAATCAGTACTAACAGGTAACCTAATAAAGATGTTAGCATCGCACTGCGGGCAATCACGTTAAATTTCTCAATGTGTAACACATGTACCAGTAGGGCGGTACCGTAACCACCACCAGCCAGTGCAACCCCGGTTAATACGTCAAAGCCAATCCAAAGGCCCCATGGCCATTCATCACTTAAGTTTGAAACCGTCCCCAACCCGGTACATAATCGGTAAACAGCTATTGCTGCGGCCAGCGCAGCCAACGCCGCCATTACTATCCGTGCTGGGGTAATTTTATAGCTCCATCCTTTAACTTGCACTTGAGATGCCATCATTCAACCCCCCTAGAACCAACATTTGGATAAACACCCTTAAACATCAATACCCTGATCATGACTATCTTCTTTAACAATATTATTCCGACGTTTGGTATAGAAGTACATGGCTGTTAATAAGCCACCCCAAGTAATAATGACCGGGAATGTGTACTTTGAGAAATCATAGGTATACTCCGGCAGAGGCCGCTGAGTAACGTCGGTTTTGAAGCCAAAGTTTTCAAAGGGTACATCTGAAATATATAACCAGTTTGTTCCACCCACTTCTTTTTCACCAAACACATGCTTAATGTACCTAGAATCGCTGTTAATCCGGTTCCAAGCTTCTTTAAGCATTTCTTCACGGGTACCAAACATCATGGTCTGGTTGGGGCATGTGTCTACACAAGCCGGTGCTTGACCATGACCAGTACGGTCGTAGGTGCCTTCTGGATCAAAGCAAAACTGACATTTAGCAACTAGCGGGAAAACTTCATCCCATTCAAACTTAGGAACCCCAAAGGGGCATGCCAGCATACAATAACGACAACCTACACACAAATGTGGGTAATAAACCACTGGTCCCTCAGGTGTTTTTTGCAGTGCTTTTGCAAAACATGCGGAAGCACAGGCAGGTTCTAGACAATGGAGACACTGGGTTTTAGCAAATCTCATTACGTCTTGGTTATCCTTCTTTACCACCCGGTGTTGAACAACGGTATAGGTATTGCCGTCCATCTTAGGTGGAAAAGTCAGGTTATTATCAAACTCCGGTATAATGCCCGGCAGATCATTCCACTGTTTACAGGCTGTTTGACATGCCTTGCAACCAGTACATCTGGTTAAATCAACTAATACGCTCATTGTCATTGGCTAACACCCCCTAGGCCTTCTTGATATTGCACATGAATGCTTTGGACTCTGGTATAGTTGTATTGGCATCGCCCACAGCAGGTACAAGATCGTTTGCTGTGGCACCGGTCACAATACCTTGGTAACCAAAGCACCAGGGCATTCCCACAATTTCTACTTTCTTACCGTTAACGATTAACGGCTTGACAATAGGCAATACCGAGGCCTTACACTTGATTTTGCCGCGTATCGTTTCAACCCAAACATCATCTCCGGGCATAATTCCCCTTTCTTTAGCCAGGTCTTCGGAAATAGACACATACATGTAAGGTCCAATTTCCGATAATGTCGGGCTGTTACGGGTTACCGCACCACTCTGATAGTGCTCAATTGTACGGTGGGTGGTAGCTACTATTGGATAATTTTTGTCTCCCAATTTAGCCAGTTTAGCCCAGTCGCCTTTAAATACAACCGCTGCTGGGTTATTTTGCTGCTTAGACATAGCGTTTTCTGTTGGCGCTTCCATCGGTTCATAGTGCTCTGGGAATGGACCATCGGCCAATCCGTTGGCAAAGAATCTGCCGTGTCCTTCGGGTTGCATAATAAATGGTTTAGCCCCTGATTCTTCAGGTGGTACCGTTGCTGTAAAGTCAGGCACGTCATTGGCAAGCCACTTGGTGCCGTCCCAAGCAAATAGTGCCCGCTCTGGGTCCCAAGGCTTACCATTCATATCGGCACTACAACGGTTATAAAGAATACGACGGTTTACCGGCCAGCACCAGGAATATTTAGGATAGGTTCCGATACCATTGTCTTCTCTGTTGCGGCGTCTACAATTGGGTACCTTCAGGTCTGGATCTATGGCCATATAACCGGCATAAATCCACATACCACAAACAGTGGAGCCATCATCAGCTAAATTAGCAAAGGTGGCCAGCGGCTCATCTTCTTTACCGGCAACATAACCGTTAATTTCCACCGCAATTTTTTCGATATCCGGTTCTTCGTGTCCCGGCATATCATAGTCCCATTTGGCACCTAAAATTGGGTCAGGGAATTTGCCACCGGCTTCATACTGCTTACGGATGGCTTTAAACATTTGATAGGCAATCCATAGGTCACTCTTGGCCTCACCCGGCGGGGGCACTGCCATATAACGCCACTGAACCCAGCGTCCACTGTTACTAACGGTCCCTTCTTTTTCAAAGGAGAAGGCTGCTGGTAAGAAGAAACACTCGGTTTGAATCTTAGTGGGATCCACATCCGGCGCATGCCAAAAGGCAGCGGTTTCTGTTTCAAATAGGTCAACGGTAACCATCCACTCAAGTTTTTCCATGGCTTTCCGTGTAAAATTAGAACCAGCACCACCAACTGCAGGGTTTTGACCCCAGGCAATCAGTCCTTTGACGTTGCCATCCATCATTTCCTGGAAACAACCCATGTGGGTGCGGTTTTTACCGTCTACCTTTGGCAACCAGTCAAAGCAAAAGTCGTTTTCTTTCTTAGCGTTATCGCCATAAAAAGCTCTTAACTGACTAATTAAGAATTTTGGCTTATTGCTCCAGTAACCAGATTTAGGGGTTTCTTTATCCAAGTATTCCTGTAGATTTTTATGAATTGTGGCATTGGGCACATTTAAGTAACCAGGTAACAGGTGACTTAACATCGCCAAGTCTGTGGAACCTTGTACGTTTGATTCACCACGCTGGGCGTTAACACCGCCTCCTGGAATACCAATATTACCCAACAACAGTTGTAACATGGCACAAGCCCTAACGTTCTGGCTACCATAGGTATGCTGGGTAATACCCATGGCATAAATGATGTTACCAGCCTTATTGGGAGCCCCTGTGGAAGCGTAAAGTTCACAAACATTGCGGTAAACATCTTCTGGTACACCAGTGATGTTGCAAACCGTTTTAATGTCATAACGTTTAAGATGCTTTTTCAACAGTTGGAATACACAGTTTGGATCTTGTAAAGTGAGATCTCTTTTTACTGTTTCTCCATCCTGTTGGTACTGCCAGGTGCTTTTATCATAGGTGAACTTGCCGTCCTTTTGACCAGCACCGGTAAACAATCCTTCGGAAAAACCAAATTCTGGATTAATTAGATAACTAGCATTTGTATAGTTAACTACATAATCCTTGTGATAAAGATTATTATCAATGGCATATTTCATAATACCCAACAGGAAAGGAATGTCGGTACCAGGGCGAAGTTGGGCAAAGACATCGGCATATACTGTGGACTTGGTTAAACGCGGGTCAGCCACAATCATTTTAGCTCCACGGGTTGCTTTCGCTATACCAATCCATTTTTGTGCCTGTGGGTGGTTCTCCGCAGAGTTGGAACCGATCATTAAAAATACATCTGTATTTTTGTAGTCAACAAAGTGGTTTGTCATTGCGCCACGACCGAATGAGTTGGCCAGACCGGCCACAGTGGAGCTATGTCAGAGACGGGCGTGGTGCTCGATATTGATAATACCTAAAGCTCTGAACATTTTGTGCAACAAATAGTTCTCTTCGTTATCAAGGGACGCACTACCTAAGGTGTTAATGGCAGTGGTACGGTTAACAACGACACCATTTTTGTCCTTATGTTCAAAGGTGGCATCTCTGGTCTTTTTAATGCGTTTAGCAATTTCAGTTAATGTCCAATCCCAATCCTTTTCTTCCCACTGGGTGCTCCCTGGGGCACGATATAGTGGTTTAAGAATCCGTTTGGTGTTGACAATTCTTTTGGCGTGTTTTTTAGGTACAATATTATAGGTATCAATAATTGCATTACCCTTTGGACATAAAGTACCTTCGTTAATTGGGTGATCAGGGTCACCCTCTGCATAGACTATTTTGTTGTCATCATTAGAATACAGCAGAATACCACAACCACAGCCGCAATAAGCACAAACTGTAAAGGTTTCTTTCAGTTTGGTGATTTTGGTGGCTAAGTTACCCACTGTACCATTTGTTGCTTCAGCAGCAATGGCCGGTGTGGCAAATAGTGATAATCCTGCTGTACCCAGTCCTAAATTTTTAAGAAATTCGCGCCTGCTTAATTTTCTCATATCTAATTTTCAACCCCCTCTAGATACCAACAGCGTTACTTTTTGGTATCGGTAACCTCAGCATCTTTATTGGGCTCAGCTTTAGCCATTTGCTCCTTATCGCCTGATGTAGCACTTTTAAACTCGCGAATGGATTTACCCAATGCTTTACCTACATCAGGTAGTTTACCGGGACCAAAAATAATTAACACCACTATCAATATCAGTAATAGGTGCGTTGGTTGTAAAAAACCTGATCCAAACATGTTATTCCCCCCCCTTTCTGAACCTGTAGTCTGGTAACCACGGTAAACCATTTTAGCAAACTGCTTATAGTTAAATATTGTATTTAACTATAAATTATTACTTTGTGCACTGAATATTTTTCTCTATATATTATTACAGCACACATAGTTACCAGAGTAACTTCGGTTCGATGAATTCAGTTTGTACTACTGATATCATGAACCAACTTGTCTAAACAATCAATACTATGAATTAAAATTTTTAAAAACCTAGTTAATCTAGTTAATTCTACTCCAAACAATAGAAATCCTTCTGCTTATTGTGACATTTCTTAAAATAGTCTGTCAATAATGACACTTTCAAACAACAATAATTCCTCCATTACAGAGGAATTATTGCTTAATAATCTTATAAATACTATTTTAAAGTATAGCCAATTCATTGTCCACCCCATGGGGCTTACAATTTATTACATTGTATACACTTCATCACTGCCCATTAAAGTTACTCCATTTTTTTGCAACGTTAAAATGGCGTCATCAATTTGCTCTACCCTAAATACCACCAATGCCTTTTGCGGGTCCTTTTGAACAAAGGCGTACAAATATTCAATATTTATGCCCTGTTCATCCAGTGCCCTCATGGCATTACTTAGCGAACCGGGTTGGTCGTCAACTTCAACCGCCAGCACATCGGTTGTGCTAACGGTAAAACCAGCATTGCGCAGTGCTGTTAAGGCTTGGTCTGGGTTGTCAACAATTAACCTTAAAATACCAAAATCAGTGGTGTCAGCAATGGAAAGGGCCCTGATGTTAATGTTATTTTCACCCAAAACCTCGGTTACTTTAGCCAACCGGCCTGACTTGTTTTCTAAAAACACAGAGATTTGTTTAACCTTCATAGTTACCCCTCCTTTTAATTATTATACTCTTTTATCGATAATTCGCTTTGCCTTGCCTTCGCTTCTGGGGATTGATTTTGGCTCCACCAACTTGATTTTAGCTGATATGCCCAACACGCTCAGTATCCGTGATTTTAAACGCTTTTCTAGATCCTCTAAACCACGGACTTTATCAGAAAACATGTTGGCAGATACCTCTACCCAAATCTCTAAATCATCCATCGAGCCTTTGCGGTCCACAACCAACAGATAATGGGGTTCGGTCTCACCAAATTCCAACAGTATGCTCTCCACCTGGGACGGGAACACGTTAACACCACGAATAATCAGCATGTCGTCGGTACGGCCGGTAACCCTTTCCATCCGCACATGAGTACGCCCGCAGGCACATTGCTCAGGATACAAAACCGAGATATCCTTGGTGCGATAACGCAATACCGGAAAGGCTTCCTTGGTCAGCGAGGTGAATACTAACTCACCCTTTTGTCCGTAAGGTAACGGTTCGCCGGTGTCTGGATCGATAATTTCTGCGATAAAGTGATCTTCCATGATGTGCATCCCTTGCTTTTGTAAGCACTCACAGGCCACCCCTGGCCCAAGCACCTCCGACAGACCATAAATGTCAAGGGCGGTGATATTCCAACGCTCCTCCAGTTGCTTACGCATGGCTTCGGACCAAGGTTCGGCACCAAAGATACCCACCTTTAGCTTCACTTTATCCCAATCAACACCCCCGGCATGGGCCTCTTCTGCCATGTATAAAGCATAGGTTGGGGTACAGGTGAGCACAGTGGCCCCAAAGTCTTGCATCAACATCAACTGTTTAGCAGTGTTGCCACCGGACATGGGTACAACCGTTGCCCCTAAGGTTTCTGCACCATAGTGAACCCCCATACCACCGGTAAACAAACCATAGCCATAGGCGTTTTGAACTACGTCACTCTTAGTGGCCCCGGCCATAGTAAAACAGCGCGCCAGTAGGTTGCCCCAAGTATCAATATCCTTTTTAGTATATCCTACCACAATTGGTTTGCCGGTGGTACCACTGGATCCATGCAAACGCACCACGTCATCCTGAGGTACAGCAAACATGCCAAAGGGGTAGGTGTCGCGCAAATCTTGTTTAGTGGTAAAGGGGATATGTTTGATATCCTCTAAAGATTTTATATCCTCTGGCACGATACCCTTTTCCTTAAACCTTTGCTGGTAAAAAGGAACGCTATTGTAAAGTCGTTCAACCATCGCCTTTAGTCGCTGATATTGAAGTTGACTAAGTTCTTCCCTTGACATTGTTTCATACTTTTCTTGCCAATACATGGTAAAACCTCCTTAGTTATTTTATCTTTAAAAAAATAAAAACTCTCCATCCCACATGGGACGGAGAGTAATCCGCGGTACCACCCAAATTGGCCTAAAAGAGCCCAACTCTAAAGTACAGGAAAAAATAATTCAACCAGATAAATAAAAAAAGCACCTCTTCCCCTGTAGGGACGAAATGCTTTGATTTCGCGGTACCACCCTAATTGCTTAAAGCCGCTTTCTGGTTTGGAATTAGCTAATCCAATACCCTTTCCCTTTTAACGGCAGGAATACCCGGCTGCACCTACTGGATTTTTCAGCACAGCAACTCCGGAGGGAACTTCAATCATCCATCCCTTAAAGAAGCTTCCAGTCAAGACTTCTTCTCCCTGAAAGGTCAGCAATGACTTACTTTTCTCCATCATTGTCGTTAGTTTATTGGTATTAACACATAAAATAACATAAAGCTATTAAACAGTCAATAAAAACTTAAACTTAAATTAACTCCACCGGAATTCGCCATTTTTGCTGTAAATCAAGATAAGAGGCACCGGTTAAATCCCTGCCATGCATATCAAAGGCTATGGCCGGCATCAACACCACTTGCACTCCCTCTGCGTCGGCATGCCTAAAAGCACTCTCAAAATCAGCGGCCACCAATAGTCCCGCAGCCATGATGTTGCCCCCAAAATATTGGCTGGCCACCGGCCTCAGCTCTATTTCTGCTTCCCCCTGGTAAAGGCTGGCTAAAGCAACCTTTAAAACTGGAAAAGCCAACTGGGAACATAGCGCCAAAACCCTTTGGGCCCGGTGGCGGTTAACGGTCAGTTCCATGTCAGTTATGGTATCGGGATGCAAATCATAGGCCATTACCAATCCCGAAGGCTGGTGCTTCTTTTTCTGTAGTTTCAGGTGATGTGTCCGCTGACCCCGGTGGATACTAACGGTGGGATTTTCACAGGCCAGTACCCGATTAAAGGCCTGCACCCGGGTGACCACAGGCTGTCCGGTCACTTCGATAATCACGTCGCCCTTCTGCACACCGGCCTGGGCTGCGGGGCTATCTTTGATTACCCCCAGCACCTCAGCCTGTAAATCGGTAATCTGCTCCGGTTCACAGGTGAGCGGCACTGTAACCAGATTGCCCAAGTTTTCTCGCCATGCCCTCAATTGGCTCCACATAGACATGTCAAACTGTAACGCCGGCGGTGCCAGTTTGCTGTAACCCGGTAAAAACACCCGCACCGTTTGGGCACCATGTTGATCAAGATATTGCACCGTGTGGGTTAAATCTTCCCAACCTGTGACATGTGGCATAGCCACCATACTGCCGTGAAAGGGAATGCCATGCCGGTTCAGTAACGGCACGCAATCAATTGCTTGCTGGGCACGGCGATCCCCCATTAATTGATAGCGCATACTGCAGGAGGAACTATTAATTGATAAGTTAATAGTTATTGGCGCCAATGCCTTTAACCGGGTAATGGTGGTTTCATCTAACAGCGTACCATTGGTGGTTATTTGAATCGGTGTTTTAGGCATGGTACTGCGTATATGCTGCAATATTTGTAGACATTTAGGATGAGTAAATGGTTCTCCCTCCATGATCTTAGTTACCGATTCACCGATCACCACCGGTTTGCTGGCATCCATAAAGGAAAGGGCCTGTTTTACCTGGTCAATGGTTAAAGGGGCAACCCGATAACTCTCCACATTTGCCGGGTTCTGATGATGGCTACAAAAAACACATCTGACGTTACAGGTGGACGTTATTGGTAAAATATTAGATTTTGCTGCTGCATGATACAGTAAGCTTTCAATGTAAAATTGCTGATTGCCGTTCGCCCCGTAACCCACAAACAAATCCCTCTAATCTCAAGTTATTCACAAACTTATCCACATTACCCACAACCGAACATTCACAGCCCTTGGGATAAATGTTAATATTTATCTACACCCATAGTCAGGTTTGGGGTGGCGTTCAATGTCAGTGGGGCGAAATCCCCCCGCAAATATTTGTAGTAACCGGCACAGGCAATCATCGCTGCATTATCGGTACACAAAACCATCGGTGGATAGGTAACATTAATCCCTTTGGCTTGAGCCTTTAGCTGTAATTCACTGCGCAACAACCCGTTAGCCGCCACTCCCCCAGCCAGCATGATCTGCTTAACCCGATACCGTTCCGCTGCCAACACTGCTTTATCCACCAACACATCAACCACTGCCTGCTGAAAGCTTGCTGCCAGATCGGCCTTATTTACCTCGATATTCTTTTGTTGGGCTCGATTTAAATAGTTGAGCACCGCAGATTTTAAACCGCTAAAGCTAAAATCCAAACTACCTTCTTCCAAGTAGGCCCGGGGCATCGGAATGGCCTCAGCATTGCCACTGCGGGCCAGCTTGTCTATTAGTGGTCCGCCGGGGTAGCCCAAACCAAGGGCCCGGGCCACTTTATCGAAGGCTTCACCGGCAGCGTCGTCCCTGGTGTGCCCCAACAGCTTGTAACTGCTATGACTTTCGATCAGCACCAAATCTGAGTGACCACCAGAAACCACTAGACATAAAACCGGAAACTCTAAATCAGGTTTGTGTAAAAAGTTAGCGTGAATATGTCCTTCCAGGTGGTTAACAGCAATAAGCGGTTTGTCCAGCCCAAAGGCCATGGCTTTGGCCGCTGCCACCCCCACCAGCAGCGCCCCCACCAATCCCGGCCCGTAGGTTACCGCAATGGCATCTAGATCCCGGTAAGATGTGTTGGCTTCTTCCAATGCTTGTAATATTACATGATTAATGGTCTCCAAGTGCTTACGAGAAGCCACTTCGGGAACAACGCCACCAAACTTCTGATGAAATTCAATTTGCGAGGCAATGATATTTGATTTGATTTCTACCCCGTCAACAACCACCGCAGCCGATGTTTCGTCACAAGAACTTTCGATTCCAAGTATTGTCACACTCAAGCTAAACAAACCACCTTTTATTCTTCATTAGTTACCAAGTTATCCTGCCACATAATGATGGCATCTTCATGGGTATCGTTGTAGTAGTTTTTTCTCAGACCCCGCTCTTCGAAACCCAGTTTTTTATACAAGTTACGGGCAATATCATTGGACGGTCGCACCTCTAGCGTCATTCTTACCGCCCCAAATTCCACCGCCTTTTTCATTAAGTGCTTCATTAACATCAATCCCACTTTTTTTCCCCGACTGGACGGGGAAACCGCTATATTGGTGATATGGGCTTCGTCCAATATCAACCACATGCCACCGTACCCAACCACTTTGGCTCCATCCAGCGCCACAACGTAGTAACTAAAATTATTTTGCAAAATTTCATATATAAAAGCCTGTTGGGACCAAGGGGTGGGGAAGGACACCTTTTCTATGCTCAGCACTTCCGGCAGGTGGGATAAATCCATTTCGATTAATTTAATTTCCACAGCCGCGCTCACCACTGCCTTTGTGTTTTTCAGCCCACTTCACCTCTGCTTCTGACGGGCGAATATAATTCGGTTTTATTTCCAGCGGAGACGATACTTCTCCCAAGTTTAACTTAACCAGCCCCAATTCAGCTACAGTGGCACCCCGGGGCAATACCGCCGCATTGGCAGCAAACTGTGCCTTGGCGCCCAAATGAGATTTTAGTTGTTCCCGATAAATATCTATGGCATCACCTAAAAACAACACCTTTTTATCGGGCCAAGGGCTTAATTGCTGTAGCAGTTCAGACATCGGCACCGCCATTGGTGGTGCCAACCGCTTAATCTCTGTAGCACCACCTTGATAGATGGCACTGTAAACTTCATTTTTACGGGCATTTAAGATTGGACATACCAACCCATGGTAACCAATCAACGGAAAAGACATGGCATCCAGCGTAGACACCGCAATGATTGGTATACCCCACACCTGGGCCAATGTTTTGGCGGTGGTCATGCCAATCCGCAACCCGGTAAAGGAGCCTGGGCCAGCAGATACAGCAATGCCGTTGATTTCCTCCTTTTTTATCCCCGCATCCACAATCACTTCTTTAATCATCGGTAACAGGTTTACCGAATGGGTACGTTTATTGTTTATAAATCGCTCAGCCAATACCTTTTCTTCATTGACAACTGCCACCCCAGCCACCGGTGTAGCAGCCTCAATTCCCAGTACGTACACTCTTTAACAGCTCCTCAACTATACTATTATATCTTTCACCTATGCCATCAAATCTTAACAGTCGCTCAAATTCCCCTTGATTTTCAAAATGGATGTCAAGCCGTTCCTCAGGTAGCACGTCGGCCACTATATCAGCCCATTCCACCAACGTAACTCCGTCACCATAAAAATACTCTTCATAACCTAAGTCTTCCATATCCTCAGCACCACCAAGGCGATATGTATCCATATGATATAAAGGCAATCTGCCAACATACTCATTTATTAATGTAAAAGTGGGACTGGTGACATGCTCCTCAACCCCTAAGCCCTGGGCAACGCCCTGGGACAAATGGGTTTTACCAACACCTAAGTCCCCATAAAGGCAAAAAACATCCCCTGGCTCCGCCAGCTCGCCTAGCAATTTTCCCCATGCCTTGGTTTGCTGCGGTGATTTAGTCTTTACTTCTAACATATTTCCACCTCAATTAGTATTATGCCCCAAAGATACTGCGGGCTAAATTGCCCTTTAAAATAATAACATAAAGGATAGCCACTATAAATAAAAAACTCACCAACGGTGAGTCTATTTAAACACAATTATTGATCATTTCTATCTTTTTTTGTTCAGCATTCCATAAATGTTCTTCGATAATATCTCTAATATCTTCCACATCGAAGGGCTTAGCCATGCACTTTGAGGCTCCCTTTTGCATTGCTTTATCGATGGTTTCTTCGGTAAAATTAGCTGTCATCATCACTACATTCACCGAAGGGCTAATTGCTTTTATTTTTGTCAACGCCTCCAGACCATCCATTACTGGCATGCGTACATCCATAAAAACCAAATCAGGTTTAACCCTCTTGACAATTTCCACAGCCTCTAAACCGTTTTGGGCACTATAGGTGTTATGACCCATTTCTTTAATTAATATATCTAACAAATACCTTACCCCAGGTTGATCATCAACAATTAAGATATCTATTACCCTTTTCATCAATTATCCCCCCTTCGACATGTAATGACATTTATTAACTCCTGTGTATATATCTACCATTTGTTAATATATTCTCTCTTATATTTTCCAATCCTGCCATAAAATTGTTTATTATTTTATTAAATTTTTGTTAAGAAAAAATTATGTCGCCGTTAATCAATACTTGCTCAACCCGGCAGCGCACATCAAAGAAACTCCTATTTAAAATTACGATATCGGCATCTTTGCCAACTTCAATGGTGCCAATGTGCTCTTCTAACCCCAGGATTTCGGCAGGGTAAAGGGTGATGGCTTTGAGCACTTCTTCCTCTGGCAAGCCCCCCCGGGAGGTGAGGGCGGCAGATAAAGGCAAATACTGAACAGGAACTTCTGGGTGATCGGTCATAATGGCGAATTTTACCCCCGCTTGATATAGTTTAGCAGCATTTTCCATGGCTATACCCAGAAGTTCTACTTTAGACCGGGTAGAAATAACTGGGCCAATGATGACCGGTATATTTTTGGCAGCCAAGATATCAGCCACTTTATAGCCTTCGGTGGCGTGTTCAATGACAATTTTAATATTAAATTCCTCGGCAATGCGCACCGCTGTCATGATATCATCTGCCCGATGGGCATGCACCCGCAAAGGCAAGTCACCGGTTATCACCGGGACCAGTGCCTCTAATTTTAAGTTGCGCTCTCGGGAGGCTTGATTGATATAGTTGTTAGCTTCAATCAAAGATTGCCGCAATAATGCGGCATTGGCCATTCTGGTGGTCGGTGTTTTTTTCTCACCACCATAAATTCTTTTGGGATTTTCACCTAAAGCAGCCTTCATGCCCACCGGGCCCTTAATAACCATTTGATCCACCACATGGCCGTGGGTCTTTAAGGCCACCATCTCTCCCCCCAGAATATTGGCACTGCCAGGGGCCACCACCACCGATGTGACGCCACCGGCTAAAGCATCTTTAAATCCTTGATCCTCCGGGTTAATGCCATCCAACGCCCGCAGGTGAGGAGTAACGGGATCTGTGGTCTCATTGGCATCATCCCCTGCATTTTGGCACCCCTCTTCATATATGCCCACATGACAATGGGCGTCGATGAAACCGGGCGTTACTATTTTGTCGGTCACATCGATAACTTGGCAACCATCAGGGATTGCAATTCCTTTACCCACAGCCACTATTTTATTGTTGTCAATTAGCACTGTGGCCTTATCTATAACCGTACCGGTACCGGTATGTACTTTTCCTCCATTTATTGCCAACATTATAATATACACTCCATATTTTTACAATTATTGTTTAACGTTTTCTGATTTCGTGACAAATCGTCAGTTTCCTTCTTGGGGGCAAAACATCTAATATTATTCTATATATCGACATCTTTATTGTCACTGGCAGCAGCGATAAAGCAATCAAAGATGGCCTTGGCATTAGCATCAGTTTTCCACATTCCCTCGGGATGATACTGCACGCCCAATATAAAACGCTGCTGGTCAGCCATTTCTATCGCTTCTATGGCCCCATCCGGTGCATAGGCAGATACTTTAATACCCGTGCCCAACTTGCCAACTGTTTGGTGATGGTAACTATTGACTTTAACCGGTGCCGAACCAATTATTTTTTCTAACAGCGAACCGCTAACGGCAGTAATGGTGTGGGTTGGATACCACCTTGGTGCCTGCTGCATATGCTTTAGCGGCCGGTCTATCTCACTGCTAATATCTTGGCAAACTGTGCCACCGGCAACAACATTGATCACCTGGGCCCCTCTGCAGATGCCCAGTATTGGCATGCCTCGCTGTAGCGCTTGAAAGGTTATTTCCAGTTCAAAATCATCACACTGGGGACAAATCTCTCCATTTAAAGGATGTGGATCTTCGTTAAAAAGCAGTGGATCAATATCACCGCCACCGGGCAACAATAAACCACTGCACAGATTCAACATCTCTTTAGCCTTAGCCACCGGAGTCAATACCGGTAACACCAGCGGAATGCCCCCCGCTGCTATAACGGCATTTAGGTAGTGGTCACTTAACCACACGCGGCCCTTTTGTTCATCATAGCAACAGGTAATACCTATAAATGGTGCCGCTATTTAAACCACCTCCTTAATACTAACAGGACAAACTGCAACAAAAATGAAAAAGAACGCATTGGTTGCGTCCTCTGTCATAGTTATAACATTGTTTAGACATCTATTAAACCTAGACTTATTTCTATCGCTTTTTTTACATCAGTCATCATATCATTATTTAATGAACTAACTCTTTGCATCAGCCTGCTTTTATCTATCGTTCTGATTTGTTCCAGCAACACCACAGAATCCTTATTGAGCCCACTGATACCACTGCTGATTTCCACATGGGTAGGCAGTTTGGCTTTAGCGATTTGTGATGTGATGGCGGCCACAATGGTGGTGGGGCTGTACTGGTTGCCAATATCATTTTGTAGGATTAACACTGGTCTGGTGCCGCCCTGCTCAGAACCTACAACGGGACTAAGGTCGGCGTAGAATATATCCCCGCGCTTAATTTGCATTTAACTTCCCTCCGCAAAGGGCAAGTATTCCTCCGCTTCGGCTTCTAATTCTGCCTGTTCTATTGCTAGTTGTAAGTTTATATGGGCCATCTCTAAATATCCCTTTTTCATTTGTTCCCGCAAATGCCAGCGTTTTCTTTCGCTGATATATGCATGCATGGCCTGGCGCATTAGTTCCCCACGATCCAGCTCCTCTTGCTGGGCCAAGGTATCCAGCTCACTCAATAAATTGTCTGGTAGGTTTAGCTCTATTCTTTTATAATTCACCTACCGACCCCTCCTTAGACGCTAGAATATCTTCCTACAATAAATAATTATATACACAACTTAGGTTTTTTATGATAACAAACTAAATATCGGTTCCCTCTTTGGCAGCCGTTGCCCTTCTGGACAATGCAATTTTGCCTGTCCTGACCATTTCCACAATGCCATGGTCCCGCAATACTTCACATAGGGCATCAATTTTCTGCTCATCACCAGTCAATTCAATGACCATGGTTTCACGGCTTACATCAACAATTTTTGCCCGAAAGATTTCTACAATATCCACCACATCTGAGCGTTTATCAGGGTTGACCTTAACCTTTATTAGCGCCAGCTCCCGATTGATTAATTCTTCACCTTCAATACGCACAATTTTAATTACATCCACCAGTTTAGATAACTGTTTAACCACTTGATCCAGCACTTGATCATCACCCTGGACTACCACGGTAATACGGGTAATATCTGGGTCCTCGGTCAATCCGGCAGCAATGCTTTCAATGTTAAACATCCGCCTGGACAATAAACCGGATATACGAGCCAGAACACCAGGCTTGTTCAACACCAAGACAGCTAGACTGTGTTTCATAATATCCCCCCCGCAACCCTCGCATATAGAACAATTGTAACATATTAAGTCCGAGGTTTCCAAGAACAATAATTAACAGGGCAAAATGCCCTGTTAAAATTTTGTCAAATATTCTTCTATCTCCCAGGGATGAACTTGCATGCGGTAGCGATCCCACTCAATTCTTTTGGCTTCTACAAAGCGATTGAATACATGAGGGCCTAAAGCATTTTTTATCACTTCATCATTACATAATTCCTCTATAGCCTGATTTAAATCTTGGGGCAGGTAACCAATGCCATACTCTTGTCGCTCGGTTTCGGTCATTTCATAAATGTTGCGGTCACAGGGCTCCGGTGGGTTAATTTTGTTTTTAATGCCATCCAAACCGGCCTGCAAACATACTGCTAAGGCTAAGTAGGGGTTGCAGGAGGGGTCAGGGCTTCTCAACTCAACCCGGGTTGACATGCCTCGCTTAGCTGGAATGCGCACCAACGGGCTGCGGTTTTGCGCTGACCAAGCTATATAAACAGGGGCTTCATAACCGGTTACCAATCTTTTATAAGAGTTAACCTGGGGATTGGTAATGGCGGTAATTGCTTTGGCATGTTTCATTAATCCACCGACATAGTACATGGCAACATCACTGAGCTGTCTTGGTGCAGTTGGATCATAAAAAGCATTTTCTTTACCCCGCATCAGCGATTGGTTCATGTGCATTCCTGAGCCAGCAACACCAAATATCGGCTTAGGCATAAATGTGGCGTGCAATCCATGCCGCTGGGCAATGGTACGAACAACAAATTTAAAGGTGGCAATTTTATCGGCCACATCAAGGGCATCGGAGTATTTAAAATCAATTTCATGTTGTCCCGGCGCCACTTCGTGGTGAGAAGCTTCAATTTCAAAACCCAATTCTTCCAACGCCAACACCATATCTCTACGGGCATCTTCACCTAAATCGATTGGGGTTAAGTCAAAGTAACCAGCCCGGTCATGGGTAACGGTGGTGGGACGGCCCTCGGCATCCACATGAAATAGAAAAAATTCAGCTTCTGGGCCAACATTCATGGAGTAGCCCATTTTTTCGGCCTCGGCAATGGCCCGACGTAGCACATAACGAGGGTCGCCAATAAAAGGAGTGCCATCACTATTGTAAATATCACAGATCATCCGGGCGGTGGCACTATCGCGATTATTCCAAGGGAAAATTACAAAGGAGTTGGGGTCTGGACGCAGGTACATATCAGACTCTTCTATGCGGACAAAGCCTTCAATGGAGGATCCATCAAACATCAACTCGTTATTTAACGCTTTATCCAATTGCTCCACTGTAATGGCCACATTCTTTAAAACCCCAAAAATGTCTGTAAACTGTAGGCGAATAAATTTAACATCGTGTTCTTTACATAAAGCTCTAACATCATCTGCTGTGTAATTTGGCACCGCGGTTACACTCTCCTTGTTCGATTTAATCGTTTTAAAACATAAAAAGACCTAAAACCGCAATGTAATAGCATCCCATTACGCGTTATAGGCCCCGTTGCCAGTGTCGTTACAACTTTGTAACTTTATGTTTATTTTTAATGGCTATAGTATAACATATTTTCAAATCAATGTTAGTATTTTTTTTAATATTTTTTATACTTCTTGGCATGACCAAACGTTAGCGGCTGTTGCAAAAACCTACTTTTTGCAACAGCCTCCAGTTAACTAATTAGCTTAAGATTTGTTCTGCCTCTTGTTGGTCCAGTTCCATAATGTATTTAATGCCAGTGATTTCAGCCGCTTCTTTAGTTAAAGCTGCAATATCGTTGCGTTCTAGGTAGTTTAGGCCAAACTTGCGGGAACCACACATGAATTGACGCAAACCTTGCTTCAGGCGCTCAAAGTAACTGTATACGCCAATGGCACCAACGGGCAGTTGATCAAACCGGTCGCCCATTTTATCCTTTAATGTAGAAGCAGAGACAAAGATTTGCTCCAGAGTTTCACCGTATTTCTTGTACTCTGCAGGAATTTTACCGGTTTTAATTGCTTCACCCACAGTTTTGCCCACCATAGCGGCGGTCAATGGTGACCGGGCCATACCAACGGCCTTAATATGTGGTGCACCCATGGCCATGGCTTTATACAGGTGATCTTCCAAGGTGAAACCACCGGCAATAACCACCGCAGGAATATATCTGCCTTGGGCAGCCAACTTGTCGAGATACTTGGTCAATAGTGATTGAATGTAAACAGTTGGGATACCCCACTCATTCATCATCCGCCATGGACTCATACCGGTACCACCACCGGCGCCGTCCACAGTGAGCATATCTAGTTTAGCATCGGAAGCAAATTTCACTGCCCGGGCCAAGTCGGCGGGTCGATAGGCACCGGTTTTCAAAGAGATAAATTTAGCACCAGCACTGCGCAGTGCTGCCACTTGGTTGTGAAAGGATTCCTCGGTCACCATCCCAACCCGAGAGTGCCGTTCAAATTCTTTAAAGGCACCCACATTAAATAAAGCCTGCACCTTGGGATCTTTAGGGTTTGGCATTACAATGTAGCCCCGGTTGTATAGTTGTTGAGCCCGTTCCAAACTACTTAGTTTTACTTCTCCGCCAATATCCTTGGCCCCTTGACCCCACTTCATTTCAACGGCTTCTACGCCCAGTTTTTCAATGGCATATTGGTGCACACCGAGGTTGGTGTCCTCAACGTTAGCCTGTACCGAGATAAAGCCAGATTGACCATTATACCAGCGTTGGAAGTCCTCAACCCGTTTTTCTAAGTTTGGTGATTTAACCACCCGTCCGTTTTTAATTTCTGCATGGGGATCCATGGCACAAACGTTTTCACCGATAATAATGCCCACACCAGCGATGGCGCAACCGGCAGCCAGGTGATCCCAGTTTTCTGACGCCACTTTGGTGGAGCCCATGGCACAGACCACAATTGGTAAGTCCAGCTTAATTTTATGCTGGTTACCAACTTTGCTTTCCAAATTCACTGCTGGGAAAATAGCTTTATTTGAGTCGGCCTCCACACCGTGGGCTCCCACCGCAGTACCCATGATATTGAAGTGGGAGTAATCCACTGGATACTCCTTTTGAGATGCGGAAGTGGTTTTACCAAAGGGGGCTGGATAAAGAACTTCTTTACTGCGCACCGCGGATTTACCGATTTCACACATACCCGGGCAACCATCTAAACAGGTTACACACATACCCGAGAAGGAACAAACATCCTTACCGGTACGGGTTTTGGTCATGGTGGCCGCACTGGCGTTAATTCCATTACTGTAAGACATGAATAAACCATCCTTCCATTTGACATCTTTAATATATTATTTTAGTAATAAGTGAGGTACTGTTTTAACTCCCAAGGATGTACCTCAGCTTGAAACTGGTTCCATTCCTTTTGTTTGGCTGATAAGTAACCGCTGAAAATACGTTTTCCCAATGCATCAGCCACAATATCATTATTTTCTAGAGCAATTAAGGCTTCCCCTAAATTACTCGGTAAACTAACGGGCTTTACCCCTGGTGAACAGTTATTATTTTCCGCTAACCTATCCGGCGGTATAATACCGTTTTTAATACCATCCAACCCACATTTTAATGCCACTGCGATGGCTAAATAGGGGTTACAGGTGGGGTCTGGATTGCGCAAAACCAAACTGGTCTGTTGCTCCCTTTGGGTTGGCACTTTAATGCTGGCACTGCGATTTTCATCGGACCAAGCCGCTAAATATGGAGATAACTCACAGGGTACCAAACGTTTGTATGAATTAACCAATGGATTGGTAACGGCGGTCATGGCGGCAGCGTGTTTTATGATGCCACCCATAAAATGATAGGCGCCCTCACTTAGTTGTAATTTATTCTCTGGGTGATAAAAGGCGTTTTGCTCACCTTGCCATAGAGAAAGGTGCAGGCTCATGCCGGAACCACTGTATTTAGCTATGGGTTTAGGCATAAATGACGCGTGCAAACCATGGCGCTGGGCAATGGTGCGCACCACAAATTTAAAAGTCACAATTTTGTCCGCCGTTGCTAACGCATTATCTTCTTTAATGTAAATTTCATGTTGCCCCGGTGCAATTTCGTGATGGGATGACGCAATATCAAAACCCATTTCCTCCAGTGTCAACACCATATCCCGGCGGGCATTCTCGCCTAAATCCACCGGGCTTAAATCACAGTAACCTGCTTCATCATGGGTAACGGTGGTGGGCTTACCGCGTTCATCTAAATTAAACAAGTAAAATTCAATCTCCGCCCCCACCTGACATTGGTAGCCCAGTTGTTTAGCTTCTTTTAACAATTTTTTCAGCACTGAACGGGAACAAGCATCAAAGGGTTGACTATTTGGCCCGTACACATCGCATATCAGACGGGCAACTGCTCCTTCCCTAGGACGCCAAGGAAAAATCGTAAAGCTCGTTGGGTCGGGAATTAGATAAATGTCGGACTCCTTGTTGCCAACTAAACCCTCGATTACCGAACTGTCAAAGGGTATTTGCCCAGCTAACGCCCGTTCCAGTTCTTCCACTGTCACGGCAATGTTTTTTAGTGCCCCAAATATATCGGTAAATTGCAAGCGAATAAATTTAACGTTGCATTCCTGGGCCTTTTCTAAAACATCCTCTGCTGTAAAAGTTGTCAATTTAACCACCACCTATTTTTAATTGGTAAAAAATACAAAACGTCCTAACCAAGCCTGTTCCCATAAATAGGCTTGGTTAGGACGTCGTTGCCCTAATAATATGTATTAACTTAATCTGCCTTTCAGTATAAATACATTCCGCTAACAATTCAATAACTCTAAGATAATAATATTGTATACATTTTAGTAGCAATTGGTGACACTTAATCGTGCAACATTTTAATAATGGCCCTGGCCACCTTCACCATCGGCACGCATTTGTCCATAGCTAGTTTACGCATGTATTGGAAGGCTTTGCTTTCGGAAAGACCCCGCTTTTCCATTAATAGTCCTTTGGCCTGTTCAATTACTTTTCTTTCTTCTAGGGTTACTTTTAAACTTTTTACCTCTTGTTCCAATTGGCGTAGCCGGTTAAAATTTTGAATGGCGATCTGCACCGTTGCTTCCAATAACAGGTCACCCATCCCTGGGGTAATTAAACCGAAAAGGCAGATTGTCTTTAATGATTCTAGCCACTTTATATCCGTTGCAATAATAATTACCGGAGCTATTCTTTGTTCCTCTATTATCTTGACCGTTTCCGTTCCCAGTGCAATGGAAAGTAAGATAACATCCGGTTGTGTCTGGGAAATATAGCGCAAGCCGGCTCGCCCATCGACGGCTTCAGCAACCACCATATGCCCAGTAGCAATTAACTGTTCTTTAATCTTTTTGCTACTATTATTATCAGGATCTATAATTGCCACCCGAATATCATACACAGCAGACTCCCCAATTCTTACAATGCTACACAAATAAAATATTCTGCTATTACTGTGACAATTCCTTCTGTAACAAAGTAATACTGCGCATTTTTGAGTCCCTAAGTTCCCTAAACATTTGGCGAGCAGAAGGGTCAGTAATTTGGGCCATTAAGCGATTATATAAATTATGATTCTCCATCTCTAACCACATCAGGTTGTTAAGCCACTGGCGCAAATTTTTATTTGTATCCGATCCTAAAATATCAAAAATTCTACCATGATGATTGCGAGCGCACTGTTCCAAATCATTAAATAAAGCTTTAATTTGAGGATCATTAATGACTTTTGCCGCCTCAGCAAACATGGCAGCGGTTTCTTTTTCTTTACTTTTCATAATAAACAAAGCAGTGTTGAGCTCGGTGCCGGTAGATATCAACACATCACCACCAATTATTCTTTATAACTAAAGCATAAATTGCCATGCCCATCTACACTGGCTAAGTATACATCTTCCAATCTCGCTACCCCTTGCTTATATAATTCCTGCCGCAACCAGTGTACATCATAATTTAAACGGGCTAAATTATCTTTTAATATTTGCCCATCTTCAATTAAAAGGGATGGTACTGCCACCGGCGTCAATTGTTGGCCTAAATCTCCAGATGTTACCGGCCAAAAGTGAGATTTGGGAATAATGCTGATCTTGCCACAGGTTTCTAAAATGGCATATTCCACCTGAGAAACATCTGACAGCCCAGCACACCTTAGCTCCGCCAACAACATCCATGACGGTATCATCGCCCGCCTCATATTTTTGCGCAACACCTGACCATTTTCTACCAGCAATAACGCCTGCCCAGAAACCAGCCTAGACAGTTTAGCATTCATTACCGCCAAGCGGGAGATACCGAAATGGCAAATCATCACTGCCAGCATCGAAACCAGCGCATGGACAAAGGGAACATTTTCGTTTACTAAAGGCGCCGCTGCCAACCCACCAAATAACCACATGACCACAAAATCATAGCCTGCAAAAACCCCAGTGGTGCGCCTTGGTAACAAAAGGTTGACCGCTAAAAAAATCAGTGCCACACCCAGCGCTTTAAGTACAAATAATATGAGTTCTTGCATGGTATCACCACCACTAATGACTGCAGGCATATAAAGTACCATCGGGAAGCAGCGCTGCAAAAAAAACCTTTTGTGGCGTAGAAAATCCCTGTTTTTGCAACTCTATGGCCAACCAAGACTGGTCTAAGGCTAAACGCTGTAAATTTTCTTCTATTACTGCACCATCATATATTAATTGCGTAGGTGGGCAGGCTAATTTCTCTGGCAAATTAAGCTGTTGACGATATGCCGGCTGGGCCTCCATCTTCTTAATAACGCTAACTTTTCCGGTACCTTCAAGATAGGCATTTTCTACATCAGCCAGATTAAAAACACCCTGAAGTCTTAGTTGCCCCAGTAGATTTTCAATGGTCAAATTAGATTTACGCAGGTTATTTTTTTGCATACGCCCATGGGCAATTAATGCAACTGGTTTGGAGCTCATTATTCGAGGAACTTTTAAATCGAGATATGAAAGGAATATCCCTATGGATGTTAAAACAGCAATTGTTGCTAAGCCCATCACTAGGGATGTGTCGGGAGAAAGAATTCGGACACCGGCCACACCAACAATTCCGGCCGCCACTAAATAGTTATGCCTAGCCATACCACCCACATGACGAAAGTGCATCAGTCCGGTGGCAATGGTAATGGCCAGATAAATTATTATAGTTCTAAGGGCAATCATGTACCAGGGTAGGTGGCTTGCACCAAACCAAAAACCATGCCAATCCAAAAGAATCTCCCCTCCTATGTATTATGGCTAAAGTTTCTGTTTTTATGAGTTTTCACCCATCACCGGAAACATTATCGTAAAGGTGGTGCCTACACCCAGTTGGCTAGCTACTTTGACATTGCCATTATTATCTTCAATGATCCGATTACAGATAGCCAATCCTAAGCCAGTGCCATTGGCTTCGGTGGTAAAAAAGGGATGCATGATCTTTGGTAAATGTTCAGGCGCTATGCCTTTACCGGTATCCTGAATTTCAATAAAGGTAGTTGTGTCATTTGAATACGTTCTAATAATAATTGTACCGTTATCTCCGCAGGCCCTTTGAGCATTTTGAATAATATTTAATAGTAACTGCTTTATTTGTTGTGCACTACCATAGAAGGGTAAAACATTGTCGCCAAGCTCCTGTTGATAATTTATTCCCTTCCGTCGTCCAGAGTAGGTGTATAATTCCCAAACTTCATTAATAATTTCATTAATGTTTAAACTGCTCAACTCACCCTTTTCTGACCGGGACAATTCTAACATACTGGTGATGATGACGTTAATTCGATCCAATTCTGCTATGGCCAGGTTATATAGTCTACCAAATTGCTCCCCTTCCCCTCTAGCCTGTGCCAATTGCAAAAATCCTCTCACTGTAGTAAGGGGGTTTCTGATTTCATGGGCCGCCCCCGCTGCCAGTTCGCCTATGGCAGACAAGGTTTCCAGCCGTTGTATTTTTCCCCTTTGCCTTTGGAGTTCTGTAATATCGTTTATAACTATCACAAAACAGTTAGCTTCTTCGCTGGAACCCTTTAAAATAAACCTGCTGATTAGATATGTATGGTTATGATTTTCAATTTGCATGTTTGTAAAATTTGAATTCCATTTAGCTGCAGGGACTAAAAAGTTTTGCCAGACTATTTCCTCCCCATGCCCAATAAGCTCATCATTAGCCTTTTGAAAAATTTGCTCAGCCTTTTTATTACAAAGAATAATTTTACCCTGTAAGTCACTGATTAAAACACCTTCGGAAAATGTTTGTATTAAATCCTTTAAAAAGTCTCTTTCTTCCTCTAACTTTAAAGCATAGGCTTTATTGGCATCCGCTATTTTGCCCACAACCCAGGCGATGATAATGTAGTAAATAAAAACCTGCATATCTTCTATTAGTACTGCTTTGCTATAGATGGCAGTGTTAGCCATAAAAAGCAAAGAAGATATTAAGCCTAAATAAAAACCACTGGTTAAGGATATTAACACAATTGGAACGCTGTATAATAATTTATGCATTTCTACATTAAAAATAGAAGAAAAGGATAGTGTGAAACAGATTAATACAATTGCATATAAAATGCGGTAAGTATACTTGGATGAATTAAATCCCTCTTCACATGTTTTATAAAATAAGTAGTTTAGTAACAAAAAACAACCTAAGGAAGCTATCATGGCGATGTTAAAACTAACAGCCGCGAAATTTTCATGTAGGTAAATTGGCTGAGCAAATACCACCATGAGAAAGGCACCACAAAAAAACAAAAAATGAGATACCCAATATATTTCTTTAAGATATTCCACCGGGGTAGTTTTATTAATCATTTACATCGTAACTCCTATATTCTATGGTTTTTCCAACTTTATACGATTTTGAATTATATTTTTTTATCAGTAAAGTCAACGCCATGATAATTAAAATCTGTGGCCAACCAATTAAGATCCATTGCCAACCATCGCCGTAAGCTACATCACCAAAAAACGTAATGTATAAAACATGAACCAGTGTTTCTGTGCAAGCAAGCACAAACAACCCTATAAAGGTGGTATAAAAGGACGTTGCAAAAGAAACCCCAGCCAATATGCGAAGAACAATTGTTAGTCCTAGGCAAGCCACCAACGTATGGACTCCCAGAGGTATCGGCAAAATTCGAACCAAACAAACAGCGGTGGCTAATAGAAAACCATAAAGCACAACTGTCCTCAATTGGTAACCTTGGCGCAAAATGGCCAAACAGAAAATAATTACTGCTACAGATTCAGGCCACCCCTGTATAATAAGATTTTGTAACATTGTCTTCATGGTTGTGTCGTCCTCCCAATTCTAAATATTATAGTAACTTTTGATAACTTTCTACAAAATCCTTTGTCATAATTTGTTATTTGAATACAAAAATATGAGTAATAATACATTGTAATAAATTTGTCATTACATAAATTACCTGTTGAAAAATGTTCTACTTATAAATTCTAAAGTATATAAATTAATGCAAATTAAAATGCATTCAGTGGATACCCCTCCTGCTGAGTGGTGGCTATTTATCTCTTTCTATAAGGAGGATTATGTGGTGGAAAAGGGTAAAGTTAAAAACGTATTCCCCGGCGGCAATACGTCTAAAGGTTTTTATTCTTACTACAATTATATGATCGAACCAGACGCCACAAGAATTATTTCAATTAAAGGTGGACCAGGCGTTGGCAAATCAACGCTGATGCGCTGGGTTGGAGAAGAAATGCGGGGGCGAGGTTACAACGTAGAGTACCATTGGTGCTCATCTGACAACGGATCTTTAGATGGAGTAGTCATTCCTGCCATTAAGGTGGCTATGTTGGACGGAACAGCACCGCATGTGGTCGATCCCAAAAATCCCGGTGCAGTGGACGAAATTCTCCACTTAGGTGAGTATTGGAACGAAGGATTGTTGCGTCAGCATAAGAATGAAATTATGGCCACCAACGCCCGAGTTGGTCGATTGTTTAAAATTGCCTATAGTCAGTTGGCAGAGGCTAAAGTTATCAAAGATGAGCGGGATGGCTATTACGATGAGGCCACCAACTTTGCCATGGTGAACGGAGTAATTCACCAAATTGCCAAGTCCATTATCAGCAAAGCTGACACTCAGTTTAAAAACGAACCTAAAGAACGGCACCTGTTTGCCACCGCCTTAACTCCGGGGGGCAATGTTCACCATCTGGACAGCATTCTGCAGGATGTGCAAACCCTGCATCTAATCACGGGTGAAGCCAGCGCCATTGGTTCCTACATCGTTGGCACCATCGCCGACGCCATCAATATCCATGGACTGGATAGCGAAGTTTACCACTGCGCCTTAGAGCCGGAAGAGGTTGACTTGGTGGTTGTTCCATCCATCAAGGTTGCCATTCTAAAAGACATCCCTGGCATTAACTTTAAACCCCAGGACATCCCAAAAATTAAGCGGATAGAGATGTATAACCTGGACCAATTTATCGATCAAGATATACTGACAGTTTACGATCGGGAAATAAAGTGTTGTAACGAAAGACTACACGCTGCCATCTGTCGGGCATTAAGCTACATTGCCGCCGCCAAGGCCGAACATGACATGATGGAAAAGTTCTACATCTCAGCAATGGACTTTGAGGCCATTAATGCCAAGCGCGAAGAAATGCTACAGCGGATACTGAAGTATGCGGAGGAGTTTAAGTAACTTTAACTGAGAAGGCACCCTTAGCGAGTGCCTTCTTATACCCCATTATTCTACACTTATATATAAACTACATTTGTCAGAGTAGTTTTTGTATACCGTGCTATCACCTCTCCCCAATATCACTTAACTTTAGGTCTGCATACCTACCACCTAGATTATAGGATGTAATGCGCTTTTTGCCTGAAGCCGGTTGTAGTAAACCAATAGCCACCCAATCCTTTACCCATTCTTGAATAGTTCTTTTGCTCACCTCAAACCATTCAGCCATTAAATCCAGTGACATTGATCTGCCTTCAAATCGTAGTGCTAATTGAAGCAGCTTTATTTCTCTTTTTGATAGTTCAAGCAGTTTTCCTTCTGATGCATCATACAAACGCATAGCAGAATTGGCAATGTCTTTAAACGCTTGGGCCATTGTATTTAAAAAGAACGTTATCCAAGGATTGAGGTTGGGATTATTCCGACCATCGTAATAAGTAACCGGTAACCCCATCTGTAGGCTGCTATAATAACGTTGCAAATCATTGGCATAGTACTCTTCCACTGTAAAATAACCTTTTAAATCATAGTCATTGACCATTAATATATACAGGGCCAACGCTCTAGCCAATCTTCCATTGCAATCGTCAAAAGGATGAATGGTCACAAGTTGATATGCTGTAATGGCTGCTTTTATAGGTATTGGTAAAGTTTGTTCACTGTTTACCCAATGCACTAGTTCTTTCATTAATTCAGGCACTTCTTCCCAATATGGTGGAATATATTCCACCGCACCAGTTTTGCTATCTCTAATACAAAACAACACCCCTGGTGGTGTAGCCCCACGGTATTCACTTTTTTTACCCCTTCTACCCGGCCCTCTTACTTCAATTATTCTGTGTAATTTTTTAATAAAGTCTTCGGTTACTGGCAGGTTCATATACTTTGCTTTGTTAAGAAAAGATAAAGCCTTCCAATAGTTCCTAGCCTCTTGTTCATGGTAATTTTCTTCTTTGTCGGGGCGTTTAGAAACCACTTCTTCTACTTGCTGCAATGTTAGTTGATTACCTTCAATGTAGGTAGAATAATGAGTTGTTTTTAACCTTGCCCTTTGCTTTAGTTTTTCTGATATATGTAGAGGCAGTGTCTTGCTGGTAACTAAACCACGATAGTACTCTATTTGAGAGAGCAGCATTACAATTTCGTTGGTAAAATCAAACTTCGGTTGGTAAACCATACACTTCACCTCAATTTAATTTTACCATATTTTAACTATTCATACAATGTGTTTCTTTAATTTAATTCTTTATTCTAGTTCTTTTAATTGCTTCCTTTCAATCTTTGGATTCTTATCATCCCCAAGCATTCTACCACACGCCCTAGGAGACTTTTTTGAAATCATTTATATAATTCATTTCGTTATAACACCCCTCGCCTTATGCGACAAAAAAATGACCGCTTACCACGGTCATTTTAGCTTTATAAGCATGTTTTCAATTGTTTTCTGTCGTATAAGACATCTTGTAAGAAATATTTTAAATATAGCGACCCTGCCAAATTCCCAAAACCAAAAATAAAGGGCGAATGGGACATTGTTATGGGAATTCGAGAAAAAGTGTATAAGGTGGCCGGCAATATTCCATGTCCGCTTCTTGAAAATGATAAGTGTATAGTGTATGAATACCGACCATATACATGCCGGGTTCATGATTTTTTTAAAACCAGTGCTGACTCTTTAAAATGCGATCTAATTGACGATACTATGACCAACAACCAAATAATTTTACCTGAACATCTGTTTTTAATGAAAATATTAGGTATGTGGTATGTTGGAAAAACTATAATAGTATGGCTTTCCGAACAATTAGATTCATATGGTGACTTGACAACTATTGATTATGTTAGTAAAAAAACCTTTGAGACACCTGCCTCTATGATTCGACTAGATAAGAATCAGAAGTTTCCTGATTCGTCTCTAAATTTTCACTAATAAATATTAAATCACTTAAGTTTTCGATAACCTGGATTGTCAACAGTAAACTAGACAATTTTTCTAAGGTGCATAAATTTGTATTGAACAGGTGTCATATATTCAAGTGTGCTATGAATTCGAATATGGTTATACCAATTAACATAGTCATCTAGTTCGCTAGTTAGTTCTTCTAAACTATCAAAATGACGACCTTTTACAAACTCTGTTTTAAAGATTTTAAACATGGCTTCCGCCACTGCATTATCATAAGGGCAACCTTTCATACTTAGATCTCTTGATGTGGAAAGTATCTAGTGCATCGTCAATAAGTTTATTTTTAAACTCATTGCCACGGTCCGTATGAAACAGACATATCTGGTTTAGATTGCCGTTAATAGTGGATATAGCTCTGTCTACTAGGGGTGCATCTTTATTAGCGCCGGCACTGTACCCAATAATTTCTCTGTTAAAGAGGTCAACTACATACATAATTCCAGTTCATACCGACACGTACGTATGTTAAATCACTAACCACAACTGATAGCTGCTCGTCTTGATTAAACTGTCTATTGAGTTCGTTTTTTACCGGGGATTCATTACAACTTGTTTTATGCTGTTTATATTGAGCTACAGTATATTTTGATACTAAACCGTTTTCTTTCATGATTCTGCCAATTCTTCTGCGGGAAGCGATGACCCCTTTCTTCTTTAGCTCGACTTTGATTTTGCCGGTCCCATAGTTCTGGCGGCTAGCATGAAATATATCTATAATGGCTAATACAAGTTTTTCTTCTGGCTCTCTTTCTTTAGCTTCATAATAATAGGTACTTCGAGGCAGTTGTAGGACTTTGCACATTGCTGATATCGAGTATTTGTGTTGATTCTGTTTTATCACAATTACTTTCGTCCTAGTATCAGCGCAGCTTGCTTTAAAATATCATTCTCCATTAGCAATTGCTTATTTTCTTTACGTAGCTTGGCTAACTCGATCTGCTCTGGTGTTAGGTTATCTTTTTCTTTAAATGAACCTGTTTTTTGGCTTTGTTTAATCCATTTGTCTAAAGCTGATGGTGTTAATTCGTATTCACGAATAATATCTTTTCTAGGCTTACCGTTATTATATAATTGCACCATCTGTTGTTTGAATTCGTCTGTATAGGTTCTTCTTTCTCGTTTGGTCATAGTAGCCTCTCCTTAGGTTTATTATTAATAGTCTACTTGACCTTAAAAAATCTGTCTAGCTAAGTGTAACCTATCCAAATTTCATAAGATGAACAATGTATACAGTTCATATAACATTGATTTTCATATTCCACTAAACGTCTGAATTCTTACCCTTCAACCCCTCCAACCCGGAGGGATATTTGTATACCTCCCACTTTTGGACATGAATCTTCTTACAAGTTTGCTGGTAACGACTGCCTATGGGCGACCTCCATCTGTAGAAACTTTTAATGATCGGATTATTGCACAAAAGGTTATTTACTTAGCAGATGCCCTTGGCGCTTATGCCGGTGATTATTCTTAGCATTGGTACAAAAAGAGCCCCTACTCACTGGCCTTGACAAATGTTACTTACAATTTGGAAAGCTACAAGGAAATACACAGTTTTAAATTAAAGGAAGATAAAAAATATAAAAGAAATATGTAGTTTTAAGCCATATAATATGAACGAAGCAGATTGGTTGGAATTATCAGCTTCCACACACTACTTATATCATAAAACGGCTACTCCTAAAAAGCCAACTGATATTACTCAAATTGCGTTACTACAAACCCAAATATACTGTAGAACAGGCAATGAATGCTTATAATATACTTGAAACCCAGGAATTTATTGCGTAAAATGGGAGTCAAACTAGATTCTCTTTTTTATTTGAGGAGGACCCTATGGAGGAATATGGTAAAGTCCTTAAGGCATGGAATATTACCTATCCTGAAATTAAACACTATCAGGCGGAATCAATTACAGAAACTGATACTAGATGCAAAATTATAGACCCACCATTGTTAAATGTATTGATGTGGGATGAAAGCCTAATTAGAAGGGAACCTAAAGTAGAATCGGGTTATATGATTATTTTTGTAAAAGCCAACACAATAGTATATTTGACTAAAATTTTAAAACAGTGACAGCAAAAGGGACGACATCGTAGATGGGCGTCCCTTTTGCTGTGGGTAAAGTAAATATTAAAAGAAAGGAATGGGTAGAATGTCACATTTCAAGCCAAAGTTTAGGGATGAAATTGAGATCGACCAAAGGACACTGTTAGCACCTTATGCTGTACTTTCTCCAAAAGAAGGCAGTAGGCTTTACGATGAGCCAGTTATTAATACACCTACTAGAACGGAATTTCAGAGAGATAGAGATCGTATCATTCACTCTAAAGCTTTTAGAAGGCTTATGTATAAAACCCAAGTTTTTGTTAATCATGAAGGGGATCACTTTAGAACACGTTTAACTCACAGCCTAGAAGTAGCCCAGATTGCTAGAGGGATAGCTAGGTCATTACATGTTAACGAAGACCTTACCGAAGCAATTGCACTTGGCCATGACCTAGGTCACACCCCTTTTGGACATGCAGTGGAATCCTATCTAAATGACCAATTAAAAAACGAAGGTGGTTTTCTACATAACCAAAATAGTGTACGCGTTGTGGAGTTGTTAGAAGAAAAAAAGGGGTTACCCTTTGGGTATGGTCTAAATCTGACTTCGGAAGTAAGAGAAGGAATACTTAAACATACAAAAGATACAACTAAAATTTATACTAGCCTGGAACCTGAAAAACCAGGTAGTATTGAAGGCCAAATAGTATATTTCGCTGATAAGATAGCCTACATTACACACGACCTAGAGGACGGAATAAACTCTGGGATACTTCGTGATTTAATTGAAAGTGGCCTACTAACCCCAAAAGACATCGATTCATTATGGGATATGTTTAATGCTGATCAAAACTGGGGAGTAAGTAGTATAATAAATAAATTGGTGGTAGATTTGGTAGAAGGGACAATTGAGCATCTTGCCGAATTAGACCCTAAGAGTCCAGAGGACATTAGGAACCTCAATCACGATGTTCTAAGGTTAAAAAACTATAAAACTCAGTATGATACAATGAAACAATTTGTAGAGAAATATATTTACGGAAGCCCCTTGGCTGAAATTATGGATTCTAAGGCAAAAAGAATAATAAATAGGTTATATAGATCCTTCTCTCAAAACCCAAAACAATTACCATATGATGTTTATGCTAAATTCTGTAATCCGGATATTTACCCCAGAAGAGATGGCTATTATACCACTCCAAACCGAATCTTGTGTGACTTTCTTGCAAGTATGACAGATAGATATGCAATACTGATGTATAGTAAAATATTTACTCCTACAGAAAGAATAATATCAGTTTAGTAAGAGTTCCCTTATTTTTAAATTTGTTATTTTAACAATGGGAAAAGGGTTAATCTTTAATTTGTAGAATTATTTTACAGATTAAAGATATGGAGTGGGTTATGAACAAGTTACAGGGATTTTACGAACTAAAATGGATTGGCATACCAGCTATCACTTGGAAAATATTTACGGAAGATACTATATTCGACGAAAACTTGCTATGGACAATTAGAGTAGCCGTAAGATTCGGAGAAGACATTAATCTACCTAGAGCAATAGGAGTAAAAGCCGAAGAAGCAAAATTTGTGGCCAAAAATTTTCTCAACGATTTTAAAGAAAACGGTTTAATTATTTATTACCCATTTTTTATAGCAATAAAAAGTGGAAATATGGAAATTAAGGAAAGCAGAATTATTATTGAGGCTGTGAAAAATGATTTGTGGAATCTAACCACCGGTGGCGAAAGAGACGTTACAATATTTATAGATCGACTAACAAAGGAAATGCAATTCTATGGTGACGAGACTTTTCTAACCATGCAAGAAATTGACGAGCTGCTTAGATATGCAGCAAGGATCCGAGTCAAATACAAAGACTATATATTTGATAGAAGTTCAGTAATGGTTGAATGGAGTTATGCCATAAATACAGATATAAACAGAAAACCCATTGGGGAGAGATATTTGGTGTTTTATGAGTGTAGAGTTCTTAATTTTTAAGAAATATATGGCCACCATTTCACTCATGGTGGCCATATCACTCGGGAGTATAAATAGTTATGTGTAAATAGGTTTCTTACCGTTTTAAATTTTATTGTTCCTTGGGAATTATTTTCCCAATAATTGGTGATAATATTCATGGCTCTTACCCATCAAAAGGATAGGGCAATGCTGAAGAGCAACCCGAGCGTTTGACGGGGTTCTGCCGAGGATAGGGGTGGCATTTTTGCTACCCCTTAACTATTCCCCTATCCTCGGGAGAACTAAAAGCGATAAACTTTGGGGCGAAGCCCCAGATTCTTTTAGATTTACAATTCAGATTCCAGCCTGTCGCCAAAGTATATCGCAAACTGAGAAATGCACTGTGTCCAATCCCTTACAGGCATATTCCATTTCTTTGAAATATCCATTGTAGCTAAGTACACTATCTTGGTTAGTGCTTCATCTGAAGGGTATGCTGTTTTGGTTTTGGTGACTTTTCGCAACTGTCTGTGATAACCTTCAATAACGTTGGTTGTATAAATTAGTCTACGGATTGCATATGGGTACTTAAAGTAAGTGGTTAATTCAAGCCAATTGTTTTCCCAA